>CAJQPH010000203.1 GCA_905480165.1 uncultured Flavobacteriales bacterium | reverse complement strand
GGCCTGGTCTCGTTTGTTGACTTTTAAATAAGCCTTATTCATTTTTTTTCTTTTCTCGGATAATGAATCCATTGCTTTTTTGATTTGAAAGACATTCAGCATCTCGTATTTGTCCTTAAAAATATCATTGTCACTTCTATTTAAGGTAAATCCTGAGACATTAATTTTATACGTGGCTTTGTCAAAGCGAGAAACTCGTGATGGTCTATTCATGTGGATTTTATTCTGCATTTTCCCATTGGGCAGAAAAATTGGGTTTTGTATGTCTAGTTCTTCGAAAATAGTTCCTTTGATCAATTCGAAAAACAAGTACAGGGAGTTACTCGATTTATAGATCTTTATTTGCTCCGCTTTGATGGTTTTCAGCTCAACAGGATTCGTATGATCATGAATGACAACATCATCGTATACTCCATCTTTCCCTGATCCAACCTTTATCGCATAGCCGTCTATTTCCGTTGTGTAGACACCTGGTTTAATGAGGTTTGAGATTTTTGTGTTTTGAATGTCAAATATCAATGAATGCCATTTGAGATTTGCAACGGGAATTACATAGTTTGAAAAGTAAAATGTAAAAACAGAAATGGCAATGACTAAAATCATCAAAGGTCTCATGATTTTAAATAGTGAAAGGCCGCTTGATTTCAGAGCTGTTAATTCATTGTTTTCAGAAAAATTACCAAAAGTCATCAATGAAGAAATCAGAATGGCCAAAGGAAGAGCAAGAGGAATTAGGCTTGCTGAAACATAAAATAAAAGTTCGAGAATTATAAGGACGTCTATGCCCTTACCCATGAGGTCATCAATATATACCCAGAAAAATTGCAGTATCAATATAAAAATACAAATGATAAGCGTTATTAGGAAAGGTCCAATAAATGATCTAAGACTAAATAAATAGAGTCGAGGTAGCAATGTATGTAGTTTATTGGTTGTACTTGTACCAAACTAACGCAAAACTAATGGATTTATGCTCCAATAATCCTTTTCAAATCATTAATTTGTTGTTCCCATAACATTTTTGAAGATTCAATTTCATCGGCTTCTGAAAAATCAATTACTTTGAGTGAAACAGCAGAGGTCATGGAGTCTACTTCAAAATTAATTTCAAAGTAATAATCATCACCATTTTCTTCATCCTCTAACCATTTGAATTTCATTTTTGAATTCATTTTTTTCTGAACGAGACGGGCTTCTTCAATGGATCCATCCCATTCGAAAGAATAGATGTCATCTCTAACAGTAACGTCATCAGCAAACCATTCGCTAAGTCCGCTGGGTGAACCAATCATATTGTCCAATACCCTAATTGACGTTTTTAAGAGGTACTCTAATTCGAATTTTTCTTTCATAGTTTGAAGAATGATTACTTTTGTCAGATTGTATGTTGCAATATACTCAATTTATTTAAATGAAATTACAAGATTCTTTAGAAAAACAAGGAGATTTATTATTCCGAAACAGAGGGTTTATTCCTATATTATTTATTCTGTTTTCAATACCTGTAAGCTATTTCAATTCTTATGAATTATTAATGAAATACGAGGCCTTAGAATATACTGTATTATTTTCAGGGCTAGGCTTTATTTTTCTTGGGCACTTGATTCGAGCTCAGGTTATTTTAGCTCGTCAAGACGCTACTTCAGGAAGGAATAGGAATGAGCAAGTGGCGGATTCTTTGAACACAAAAGGTTGGTACTCCATAGTAAGGAACCCTCTTTATGTTGCTAATTTTTTAATTTGGTTTGGACTTTCCATTTATTTATTTAGTTTTTGGTTGAGTTTGGTCCTTGTATTGATGTTTTGGATGTATTACGAACGAATCATATTTGCTGAAGAGGCTTTTTTATCTAAGAAATTTGGGGAAACATATACAAAATGGTGCAATGCAACTCCTGTATTTATCCCAAGGCTTACTGGTTTTGTTCCCATTAAATATAAATTTTCATTAAGTAAAGTGATTTTTAATGAGTATTCGAGTATGCTTTCTACAGGAACTTGTTTTCTGTTTGTCGCGTTACTTCGTGAATATTCGATATACGACAATGTTCATATTGGAAAACACACCTTGATTTATATCTCAGTACTTGCCACATTTGGGTTGATGGTTAAGGGGATAAAAGTTATACGAAAATCTAAGGCTTAAGGGAAGCAGGCTTCTATATATGCTCGCATTAAATTCGAGTGTATGGCTTCCGTTTTAAATTGTCTTTCAGGGTGGAACTGTACGCCGATAATCCATCTGTCTTCTAATCCTTTTCCCCATTCTGCTGCTTCACAAATACCATCTGCAGCCCGTGCTACTGTTTTCATAAATCCTCCTTCCTTAATAACCGCTTGATGATGAAAGCTATTCACGTTCATTTCGCTTACTCCATATATTTCAAATAGAGCACTTGTGGTGTCAATTTGAATGTCATGGTAGACATAATTCTCCTGTAGACTATCTCGATGAATCACCCTGATGTTAGATTTATGTTGAGATGGAATGTCCTGATAAAGGGCTCCTCCTTGACCTACATTGGTCATTTGGTGTCCTCTACAGATGCCAAGAATTGGAATAGAATCATTTAAGGCAGCTTTTAGTAAAAAAAGCTCAACTTCATCTCTTTTTGGATCTGTAACACAAAGGTTGAAGGTGTCTTTAACTCCGTAATTTTTGGGACTAACGTCTCTTCCGCCGGAAAGAATTAAACCAGATACCGTTTCAAAGTTATTTTTCCATTTTGATTTTTTGATTTCTAAAAAGTCAATCACGATGATTGTGCTGTCTACTGAATGGACATAATCAATAATGTTTTGATTTGTTGTTGCAGTAGCAATTTTTTTTTGACTACAGACATAATTGACTGAGCCAATAAGGAATATAAGGGCTATTAATTTTGTCATTCTTGATCGTATTTTTGACGTTGAGTAATAGATCTACCCAAAGACATTTCATCTGCATAATGCAGTTCTGCTCCGACTGTTACCCCTCGTGATAAAGTGGTGAAAATAGATGAGAAGTCTTTTAGTTTTTTAAATAGATAAAAATTTGTTGTATCGCCTTCCATTGTTGGACTTAAAGCAAAAATAACTTCAGAAACTTGTCCAGAGCTGACCTTGTCGATTAAGGGTTGAATATTGAGCTCATTAGGACCAATACCGTCCATAGGAGATATAACCCCCCCCAAAACATGATATTTCCCTTTAAAAGCACCTGTGGATTCTACTGCAATAATATCACGTATGTCTTCGACGACGCAAATTAGCTCCGAACTTCTGTTTGGATTCAAACAAATATCACATGTCGAATGATCCGAAATATTACCACATTCCGTACAGTTAAATACATTAAGTTTTAAATCAATTATGGCATTAGCGAAATCATGAATTTCCTGCTCATTTCTTTGCAAAAGATTCAGCGCTAATCTCAATGCTGATCTTTTACCTATACCGGGAAGACTGGAGAGCTGTTCAACAGCATTATCCAAAACTTTTGATGGAGTTTGCACAATTAAAAGTAATCATTTTCATTGTTTCAATGATAAATATTGACTGGTTTAACTGTCAATGCTTAACTTTGATTTGAAATGCCTCAAAAAGAAATAAACATACAAAACAAAAAAGCCCGATTTGATTATCATTTGATAGAGAAGTATACTGCTGGCATTCAGCTTAAAGGAACTGAAATCAAGAGCATACGAAATGGTAAAGCGAGTATCATGGAGGCATACGGTGTTATGGAAAGAGGTGAGGTATATATCCGAAATATGTACATCTCTGAATATGAAAAGGGTAGTTATAACAATCATAAACCTCGTAATGATCGTAAATTACTCTTGAATTCGAAAGAAATTATCAAGATTGAAAAATTTTTAAAAACCAAGGGGAACACTCTGGTTCCGGTCAAGTTGTTTTTATCCGAAAAAGGGTGGTTAAAAATGTTAATTGCTTGTGCAACTGGAAAGAAAACTCATGACAAACGACATGATTTAAAGCTCAAAGATGACAAGAGAGAAATGGATCGGGCGATGAAAAGAAATAATTAAGCTTTCTCATTTTATGTTGAAAATAAAAAGGGTAGTCAATTGACTACCCTTTTTTATGCTAAACTATTAACTATTTCTGAATGAGAAGTCTCTTGTTAATGGTCCCAAAAGATCCGGAGACCTGAACAATATAGATTCCCGAAACGAGATTTGAATTACTCCATGAAATTTCATGCGAGCCTGCGGAAAGGTGACCTGAGTAGATGGTTTCAACTCTTTTACCTAAAGGAGTCATAAGTTGAATGATGGTTTGGTCAGGAGAATTGTTTTGAATCAGAATGGTTCCTTTATTCTTTGCAGGATTAGGGAAAATGGTAACGTCAAAATTATTTTGAAGTTCCTCTATACCTGTTACATCACATACGAAATCCTCACATACTGTGTCACATAAAAATCCTTGATTGTCATAAGCATACATACACAATGTCTCAATACTATTCGGCGAAATATACAAGGATATTATATCTCCTGTAAAACTGATGTCACCAATCAACCATTCATAGCTTGAAGCTCCATATCCATAAAATGTATATGTACATGAGCTATCTATTGAGAATTGGTATCCTGCCTGACAAGGGGTATTTCCTCCACAGCCTTGTATTGTCAGGTATTGAGAGATAGAATCACAAAGAATGCCATTAGAATCATAGCCCATCAATAATACATAATACATTCCATCATTCGAATAGGTATTATTAACATTCTGCCCAGATCCAGTATTGCCATCCCCAAAATCCCAAGTATAGGTAGACGCACCTGTCGCAGTGAAATAATATTCACATGGTGATTGGCCCATAGTGTATGTAAAGTCTGTTTGACAACCTCCTCCAGTATTGTTACATTCACTGACATATACATTTTGACATACTGTATCGCAAATCATTCCGTTTTGATCGTAAGCGTGCATACAAACATTGTATGTGCCGTTATTAGAATAGACATGGTAATCATATTGTCCTTGACCAGAGGTTCCATCGCCAAAGCTCCATGTGTATGAACTTGCTCCGGATCCAAAAAACTCAACGATACAATTGCTATCTGCATAACTAAAACTGGCCTGGCAAGGGGTACTGCCACCACATCCTGTTACTGTTATTGTTTGGGTAATAGAGTCGCATAATTGTCCAAGCCAACCGCCGTTTGCTGAATACGCACCTAATGAAACAATATAGGTTCCATCACCCGCATATGTGTGACTTACATTCTGACCGTAGCCAGAATTCCCGTCACCAAAGTCCCAAGTGTAATTATCTGCACCGGTAGCAGAAAAAATAATGTCACAAGGTGATTGCCCAGATGTATATGTGATAGTTGCTTGACAAGGAACGTAGGCTACCTCAATGGTGTAAATAGCTATACATCCGTTATCGTCCATTGCTTGTACAACGTAAATACCAGCAGTAAGTTCATAGAATGTATTTGATCCTTGGTATGAATTTCCGTTGTCAATACTGTATAAATAGCCTTGGGTACCTCCATTTGCATTTACTGTAATGCTTCCGTAACCAGTTGGATTAGGGTTTTGATACGTTTGAGGAGTTGAACTTGCTGTTATTTGAAGCTCGGGTGGACATGTAACAGTAATTGTAGTTGAATTTGTGCAACCTAATGAATCCGTTGCCGATACTGTATATGAACCACAACATAAATCCTCTAAGGTATTACCGGTAACTCCGTTGCTCCACACATATGTATAATTGAAAGGATTTACTGTTGTCCCATTGGCGAATACTGTTATTGAGCCATCGCAAGAATAAGAACAATTAGGTTCAGTGACTGATGTATTAAAAGTAAAATTACAAGGGTTTCCTCCGCAAATTCCTGGAGTATAGCTTGTTACACCATAGTAAAATGTAGCTTCACAAGCATTGTTGTAGGTGATCCCATCACAGCCACAAACAGGATCAATTACCTGTGGACAAATAATACTTTGGTCTATGAGCGAGCTGTCAATACATGCGGATTGACTAATGGAGTAATTTGCCAGAAAAGAGAATAGTCCAGCTAAGAGTAATAGATTAATTGATTTCATAATAAATAGTTTTTTTAGTAGAAACGAAACTTATTCATTTTAAGGGGGGGTAGGTTTAATAAAAATTAAAATGAGTAGTCTGTTCGTAATAGTTTGATACTATTTTAACGAAACTCGAATGTCGAGGGTTGCTATTATGATATACATTTTTTACTTAAAACATTAACATTTGAGTATCTATTATGGTCTTGAATGTAAAGGAATTGTTATGCTAATCTCTAATCACTGCAAAGCCAGGGTATTTTGCTTTATCAAAAGTGAATTTAGAATCAGATATGGCTTTGTTGCTTATAAATTTCGTTAAATGATAACTCATTGTTGTACCATCGTTTGTTTTCATTATGGCTTTTTTCAATGCTCTGCTTTTTTCTGAGATATATAAGGTTATGGTATGATAATCCGAATTTTCAGGATCAATTGGGAATAAGTTAATTACATGAACGCTCTCTCCGTTAAAAGTCCCAAGCTTATTGTACTTGTTTTTAAAACCGGACTCCCATATGGTCATTAGCTTTTTTGGATTCATACTTTCTTCGTCATCACTTGTTTCTGATTCATAAACCGATTTTTCTTCATTTATAATGGTCCATGTTTTATATCCATTTGAAAGCAAGGTGATTTCTCCGTAGCTCGCAAAAAACTTATTGCCTTTTACCCAACCCATTCCTTTCTCGCTTTCATTCACTCCGGTGGCCGTGTTTTTTATATTGGCATTAAATTCAACATAAAATGTACTCATCTTTTTCATAGAAGATGAAAGAGTGTTCAATATGGTTTGTGATTTGCTTGTTTGAGAATGACCGCAAACTGAAATAGAACAAACGAAAAGCGTCGCCAATAATAGTTTCATAAAGTTGTTTTTTACTTTGCAAATATCAGAAATAATGCCAAACAAAAAAAAGTTGTAAATATTTTAACTGAAAACACAATGTATTTGTACTGAAAGTTTGGTGAATCAGATATTGTTAATATCTTTGCGCTTCTTAAAAATTAATTTATTAACCGGGGTTTAGTACTCCAAATTATAACACATTATGGCAACACGAATTCGTTTACAACGTCACGGTAAAAAAGGAAAACCATTTTTTCACATCGTAGCAGCAGATAGTCGATCAAAAAGAGATGGTCGTTTTATCGAGAAGTTAGGTACTTATGATCCAACTAAAAATCCTGCAGTAATCAATCTGAAATTTGAGAACACACTTAGTTGGGTTCAAAAAGGAGCAGAATTGACTGATACAGCAAGAGCAATTCTTTCATACAAAGGTATTTTGTACAAAAATCACTTGTTGAAAGGAGTAGTAAAAGGGGCGCTTACTGAAGCAGATGTCGAAAAGAAGTTTGATAAATGGCTTAAAGAAAAAGAAGCCAAAGTTCAATCGAAAATTGAAGGTCTTTCCAAGAGTGCTGAAAAGGCAAAATCAGATATTTTTAAAGCTGAAACTGCAGCTAAAGAAGCAAGAGCAGCAGCCATCATTGAAAAGAATACTCCTGAGCCTGAAGAGGCAACAGTAGAGGCTGCAACTGAAGAAGCACCAGTAGAGGCAGCAACAGAAGAAGCACCAGTAGAGGCAGCACCAGTAGAGGCAGCAACAGAAGAAGCTCCTTTAGAGGCAGCAACAGAAGAAGCATCAGTAGAAGCTGCAACTGAAGAAGCACCAGCAGAGGCAGCAACTGAAGAAGCACCAGCAGAGGCAGCAACAGAAGAAGCACCGGTAGAGGCAGCAACAGAAGAAGCACCAGTAGAGGCAGCAGCACCTGCAGCAGATACAACTGAAGATACTGATAAAAAGGAAGCACCATCTGCTGAATAAGCAGCTATGGATTTAAAAGATTCCATTTACATAGGACAAATTGCGAAACTCCACGGATATAAAGGTGGAGTTTCTTTGTTTTTGGATGTTACACATCCAGAAGAATATATCGATACTGAGACATTTTTTGTTGATGTTGAAGGAATATTAACGCCGTTTTTCATTGAGTCCTTCAAGCTCAAGAATAAAGGATTTGCTGCGGTCAAATTCCAAGGAGTTGATACGGAGCAGAATGCAAGGTCGTTAATAAAGAAAAAAGTATATCTACCCGAAACAGAACTCAAAGAATTGGATCAGTCGAGTTTTTATGATCATGAAGTCATTGGCTATAGCATAGAGGATATTGTAAAAGGACCTATAGGAAAGGTGACAGGTGTTGCCGATCTTAAATTAAATCCATTATTGATTATTGATTTTAATGGCAAAGAGATTCTTTTACCATTATTTGATGGACTAATAGTAAATGTTGATCGGGAATCGAATCAGCTAAAGGTTAATGCTCCCGAAGGTTTGATCGATTTGTATTTAGATTAATCCCAGGCAGATTTTCATTCTAATGATCCGTTTAGCAGATTCTAATACTGAATTTCTGAAATCCTCCTCTCCGTTTTTAAATTCATCCCAAATTTCTTGGTGTGCTTTTCTTGCATCTACAGGCATTAATAATATATCGCATCCCGCTTCAATGGCTTTTAAAGAGCTGTTGGGTACTTTTACAACCCCACCCATTCCCATGGCATCAGTAACAATGATTCCTTTGAAATTAAGGCTGTCACGCAGTAATGAAGAGACAATTTTTTTGGAGCAAGTAGAAGGCAATCCATTGGTGCTATATGTTGGATTGTTTTCTATCGCGATATGAGCAACCATAATAGATAAAACCCCATTTTCGATTAATAGAGGATAATTAACTACCTCTTTCAGTTCACCGTCAATTACTTGTAAGGACTTGTGCGTATCTCCAGATACTAAACCATGTCCAGGAAAATGTTTTGCTGTAGCAATAATGTTGTTTTCTTGAGTTACTTTAATGAACTCATCAGACCATGGGATAATATTTATGGGGTCTTTGCCAAAGCCTCGATACCCAACCGTCGAGTTTTTTGACATATCTACTACAGGAGCGAAATTGTAATTTATTCCAATATCATTTAAGTCCTTAGAGATTGCTTTTGCTACATCGGTAACCCCTTGAATAGAATCAATTTCATTTGCCTTTTTTACTGGTGTAGATCCAGTTATCTTTCTATTTACAAGGCTTGGTTCGGCGTCAGCGCTGTACAAGAAAGGAAGATTGCCATATTCTATGTTGTCTTGATTAAATTCAGTAATTAAGGAAGTGAATTCTTTTTTAGTTCCATTAAGCATTAAAATACCACCAATTAGTTTGTCCTTAATTAATCCATCAATGGTTGTTTTGGGTTTTCCATACTTGCCAGCTGCAGGCATTATTAACTGAGCGATAATTGCTTTTTCGTCAAGAGTCCCCATTACAGAGTCAACATAATAGTTAAGCTCTTCGTTTTCACTCAAATAATCACTTAAGCCATACGATTTCCGGATAGTGTCGCTAATATTAGATTTAATCGGTGAAGATTTTTGGTCATTTTCTTGAGCGCAATTACTCAAGGCAATAAAGCAAAACAATAACACGCTTAATTTTTGAAAGGTCATGAATAGATTTTTTTTTTTAAAAATACTTACAAGATTTAGACCGAAGTATTAATCAAGATATATTTTTGAACACGATTGTTGTCAATAACCTTTATTTATGAAAAATTCTTTTTACATAATTATCGAAATCAACTTCTGACCAAAGCTTGCTTGGTCGATAGGGCTTGGTTTTAACTATTTCTCCCGCTTTATTGGTTTCTAGTATATATCCAAAGAAAGGGTCACGATTTTTTTTATCGGTAAGCATTGTTGAAACTCCAAAACGCAGGTCGAAGAAATATAAACTAGAATCTTTTTTGGTAACAAATCCATAATCATTGCAAAACAATCGCAAATCATTCGAGTAATTTTGTCCTTTCCATTTCAGTTTATTCATTGGGATATGATTTCTTTTGGATATGATTTGGACGTCGTTTTTATCAAAAGAATAAAAGATGGACTTGTATCCAAGTACAAATTCATTTTCACTTTCTCCTATAATGTTCCAGTAAAAAGAGGTTAGAGGCATAGGTTTCACCATGACTCTATTCGTGTTTACTATTCCTGCTTCCTTAAAATAAGACTCGGTGTTAGAAAGAATGAAAAGCTTTATTACAATACCCCAAATTAAGTAAAGGGTAGAGTAGCCAAGGCCAAAGTAATTAATGCGCCTTCGAAATCTCGTATTTCTTCCAATAAACATAGAAGTAAGTACACAAACCAAAAAAGGCAGGGTGTACAAAGGGTCCATGACGAAAATCGTATTAAATGAAATTCGGAAATGGAAAGGCCATAAAAATTGCGTTCCATAATTGGTGAACATGTCTAAAATAGGATGGGTCACAATAGCACCAAAAAATAAATAAAGCCACGTTTTATATTCATTTTGACTTTTGTAGAGCTTGGATACAAAGTGTGCTAAAATTGGGCTTACAAAAATGGCAAATAGCAGAGAGTGAGTAATGCCGCGATGTACCAATGAAGCCTCTATTGGATGATACAAGAAGCGGAAGAAAACATCTAAGTCTGGAATGGTTCCTGCAATAGCACCCCATAAAATCGCTTTATTGCCGAATTTTTTGCCTGCAACTGCTTCAGCTACAGAAGCTCCAAGAACAATTTGGGTTAATGAATCCAATGTGTCACTTTATCAGTCCTCAAGCCCTTTAGTGGTGATTTGATTAGCCAAATACTGTGTGTAAAGTGGCTTTTGCTTTCCAATAAGAACATTCTTGATCATATCTATTTTGGCGTTATTATTTCGTGTAAGAATATCTTTCTTATCCGCCGCGATCAGTTTCATCGATTGAACTTGCTTATTCTTGATAAGAACACCATGTATGATATCAAAAATTTGCTCTTTTTGCTCGGGAGAAAGGTGCAATAGATTGTTCAAACCATCCAACTCATTTTGAGATGATTGCTCAATGTTAATGACTTGATTTTCATTTAATTGATCAGTTTGACTTATTACATTTATTGAAATAGAAATAAATAGTACTAAAAGTTTAATTATTCTCATGTTTAAAAGCTTTTCAGGATAAAATTAATGGTTTTTTCAGTCTTATGCTAAAATTCGATTAGATTTACCTTTGTAATCATTATTATGCAAAGCATAAAATAATGATAGCTTACAATCGTTAAGTTTTTATGTCCAAGATCAAAACAATTTTTCGTTCTCTGTTGCCTGACTTTTTGATTCAATTTTATAGATCGAATAAGAAAAATAGAATCAATAGGAGCATAGCACTTCAGGGAAAAAGAGGACAAGGCCTTAATAAGAAAGATCTTTATAATTGTTTTTATGAGATAGGCATTAGGCCTGGAGATTCCTTATTGGTGCATTCTAGCTTAAGTAAAATTGGATTTGTCGAAAATGGGGCAGTGGATGTTGTGGATTCGTTGCTAGATATTATTAGCGATGAGGGAGATTTATTAATGCCATCTAGCGCTAATGGTTTGCTTCAAATCGATTTTGTGAAAAAAAATGAGGTCTTTGATGTCAAAAACACTCCATCAGTTTTAGGTTCTATTACGGAGAATTTTCGCAAAAGAGACGGTGTTCGAAGAAGCTTAAATTATTTAGAACCTGTTTGTGCTTATGGTAAGAATGCCAAATATCTAACGGAAGGACATTTTGGAGAAGTCTCTCCTTATACTAAGCTTTCTCCTTTTTATCGATTAACTGAACTTAATGGCAAGATTCTCTATTTGGGAGTAGATCTGGATAATGCAGGTACAAGCTTGCATGTTTTAGAGGATAGTGTTGATTTCCATTTCCCAGTTTATGTTTCAAGTGATTTTCGGGTTAAGATTAAGGATGAGAAAGGCGAAGTTCATATGGTTTCTACAAAAGCGCACAATCCTGTATATTCTAAAAAAAGAAAGTGTAATGATTTGATTCCAATGTTTATAGATCATGGTGTTTGTAAAAAAGTGAAAATTGGAAATGCAGAGAGCTATCTATTTGATGCAAAGAAAATGTTAGATTTAATGCTTGAAAAGTACAAGAGCGAGAAGATCACAATGTATACACCTAAAGGTCAGTTTTGAAGATAGCATTTACATGGGATTATGAAATGTTTTTTGGTCACAAAAGTGGATCAGTAAATCGCTGTATGATTGAGCCAACTAATCGACTGTTGGAGATTTCCAAGCGATATAATTCAAAGTTTACATTTTTTGTCGATACCGGGATGCTTGTCAGTGGGCGAGAAACTGAAGCATTCTCTTCAGATTTAAGTCTGCTCAGAGAACAAATAAAGGGTTGGGATAATGATGGCCACGAAACCGGTTTGCATATACACCCGCATTGGGAAGATGCCAAATGGAATGATGGATGGAAGTTCGATTTGAGTAGATATAAGCTATCAGATTTTAATCATGAGGAAGTTCCATTGATTTTCGATAAATATTATAAGGTCTTGCAATCCTATGTCAATCAGGAGATTATTTCTTATCGGGCGGGGGGATGGTGTATTCAGCCTTTTAAAGACATTCAAGAATCAATGAAACGCAATAAGTTAAATATTGAAAGTTCTGTCTTCCTTGGAGGTAAAAATACAAAGCAACCCTATTACTACGATTTTACAAAGGTTCCTGCTAAGGATCATTGGCGTTTTTCAGATGATGTATGTGTTGAAAATGACCAGGGTGTATTTACGCAGTTTCCGATTTCATCTCAAGTTTACCACCCTTTGTTTTTTTGGAGATTGTTTATTCTTGGAAGGTTGAAGCCCTCGAAACACAAACCTATTGGTAATGGTTTCCCTGCGAAAGGTGGCGGTTCTAAAAAAGATTTTTTATTGAAGAAAAATTTGTTGTGCGTGAGTGCTGACGGTTATTTCGTTACACAAATTGAAAAGTCCATAAATAAAGCAGTTAAGCGAGGTGATAAGAATCTAGTCGTAATAGGTCATCCTAAAGCGTGTACTCCATTCTCGTTAAATTATTTAGATCAGTTGTTAAATAAAATATCACAGAAACATGAAATCGTATGCCTGAAGGATCTGGAGCAATAAGAATTATTTCAAGAAAAGATATTTCTGAAGCAAAATGGGATTCCCTTGTTCAAAAAAGTGACAATTCAATCTTTATGTCGAGGTGGTATTTGGATGCGGTTATGCCTAACTGGAAAGCTTTGGTATTCAATGATTATCAGGCCTGTCTACCTGTTTTTATTTCTAGAAAGTACGGACTTAAATATTGCTTACAGCCCTTATTTATAAGAGAATGTTCTGTGTTAGGTGATAAAAGTAAATTTCAAGATTTTTTAATTAAACTGCAGGGTGAAACGTCTTTTTTTAGTCTGGCTATGGATATTGATGTTAACCACAAAAATATCATTAGAGAACATGCAATTCATCAGGTGCTTACGTTAAATCAGGAATATGAATCTGTTTATAAAATGTATTCTCAAAATGTCAAAAGAAGTTTACGTGATTTCATTAAATCCAAAGCTGAGTTAACAGACGAGCAGGATTCGGCGCTTTTAATTAAAATGTTTCGTGATCTCAAAGGGAAACAGTTTTCACACATTGATGATGATGCTTATTTTCGTCTGAGCGACCTTATGAAGAATGCTAAATCCATGAATGCATCTATATTGAGAGGGGTTAGGCTTAATGGAGAATTGGTAGCCATTTGTTGTTTCATTCGACAGAATGGTAAATTATTATACCTCAAGGGTATTGTAGATTCGAGAGGTAGAGATATTGGTGCGATGCAAGCTGTATTTGATTCGGTAATAAAAGAAAATGCGTATTCAGCTTTAACTCTTGATTTTGGAGGATCGAACAATAAAGGTCTGTCCTTATTCAACAAAAAGTTTGGTGCAATAGACAGGAAATATCTAATTTTGAAATACAATGGTGTTTCATGGCCATTGCGTAGTTTTGTAAATGGAAAAATCGGTTTAAAATGAGAAGAGTTCTAGTCAGTGGTGCATCAGGAGGTTTAGGTAGAGAAATTGCAGAGAGTCTTCTGAGCGATGGTTTTTATGTTGTCATGTTATGCAATAAAAACAAATCTAAATTAGATTCCCTGATAAGTAAGTTTTCTAATCAGACAAAAGTTGTTGAAGTTGATTTTTTAAATGACGTCGATTATGACACACTCAAAGAAGAAATTGGTGCAGTAGATAGTGTGATCAACTGTGTTGGTATTTCAAGCTCACAAATTAGCTGGAAGATCAATAAAGAACAATGGGATAAAGTGTTTGATTTGAATTTGAATACACCATTTAGGTTGGCTCAATTATTTATACCTGAAATGCGAAAAAACAAGTTTGGTAGAATTGTGTTTTTTTCATCAATAGTTGCTCAGAAAGGGGTCGTAGGTACTTCAGCATATTCAGCTAGTAAAAGTGCCTTGCTTGGCTTAACAAGAACAATGGCCTCAGAGTTGGCTACCTCAGGAGTAACCGTCAATTGTATCTCACCTGGATATATGGATAAAGGAATGATTTCTGAAGTTTCAGATCAATTTCTTTCTGATATTCTCGAATCGATCCCAGCAAAAACTTTAGGAAGTTCTGAAAACATTACGCATTCGGTATCTTTTCTTTTAAACGAAAAAGCAGATTACATTACAGGACAAGTAATCAATGTAAATGGAGGGATGAGCTAGGGCTATTCAAAGATAAACTCATCAAGAAAAATCCATGAATCATTTCCGCTTCCCAAATGCCAGCTTGGACATTCCCCGGGATTGTAAACGGTATATTTGATATACTTGACTTTCACAGGTTGTTTTAATTGTTGAATACATGCTTTTATTTTCGGTTCGTAATCGTCCGATGTAGATTCAGCATAATCCAAATCAGGAAGTTTTGTGTAATTGATTCCATCGATTGAATAGCTAATCCCAATCCTTTCTGGGTAAAAGATCCATGATTTAATGTCTCTAATGCATGATATACCTATTTGTGTTAATTCTCTCGCTTCTTCGAAACTGACCACTGCATTGAGGTCTTTCCCAAAATAGCCCTGCCAATCTCCAGTTCTGAAATCAGCTCCTCCTCGAACGCCGTCAATCAGCGTATTCGGTCCTGATGCCGCATATTGGTTGGCGTATTGGGTTTCAAGTTTCAGACTTACACTAGGATCTCTTTTGCTGAAGAGGCTGTTCACAACGGGGCTCCAGTATGGTGCGATTTTCGCATTGTGAGGTATATCTGAAACATCCGGAAACCTAGATGCTTTGACTGAAACTGTGCTTGTTTCATATATTGTGAAGGGCTTAGTATAATCTTTCCACAACCCATTATTGATAGAGAAATAAAGTCTCTGTTTTAGATTATTTATCTTACTGCTTCCAATTTTAATCACAATCGAATCTTCAAAAATCCGCTGTTCAGTTGTAATAAACGGGGTTGGTACAAAGTCCGTTTTTAAAAGGCTATCTTTTTCATGTACAATAGTGTTAGATGTCGAAATAGGTTCATTAGACATTTCAAACAATAGCAGTCCTCCTTTTTTGATTTGATTGTGGTCGATTTCTGTGTCCTTTACTTTTGAAGTATTGAATGATACCTCTTTGACATATTTAGCTGATACCGAATTGTTGGTTGCTTCAATGGAAAGAGTTTTGTTATTTGGTAATTGAATCTTGGCTTTTTTGAATAGTGGTCGTCCTATTTGGTAATTCGTATTACCTGGTGCGGTAGGGTAGAGACCCAGCGAACTCATGACATACCAAGCGCTCATTTGTCCACAGTCCTCATTGCCTGATAAACCATCCGGTTTTATGGTGTACAATTCATTCAATATTTTGTCCACGAAATATTGTGTTTTTTCAGATGCATTCGTGTAATTGTACAAATAAGCCATATGATGCGAAGGTTCATTCCCGTGAGCGTATTGACCAATGAGTCCGGTAATATCTACCTGATGTCTTCCAATCAAATCAGAATCTGCTTTAAATAGTCGGTCTAGCCAGTTTTCTAAGGAATCTCGTCCACCCATAAGATTGGCAAGAACTGGGATGTTATGCGGTGCATACAAAGAATATTGCCAGCTGTTGGCCTCTGTATAATTGAAATTGACCTCTATTGGATTGAAAGGACCGAACCACTGTGCTCCGCGTCTTGCTCTCATGAATTTCGTAGATGGGTCGTATAGATTAACAAAATTTAAGCTGCGTTTTGTGAATTCTTGATAAAGGTCATCACGTCCCATTTTCTTGGCCATTTGGGCAATACAAAAATCATCATAGGCATATTCTAATGTCTTCGATACAGATTCTGCTTCTTGATCAGAGCTAATGAATCCTTGGGCAGCAAATTCTTTCTTCGCGTATTCATCCAATTTGCTGGTATGTACCATCGCATCAAGCGCCTTGGAGGTATCAAAATCATTATATCCCTTGAGGTAAGCATCTGAAATAGCTGAAACGGAATGGTAGCCAATCATACATTCAGTTTCACAGGACGCCAATTCCCATACTGGAAGGTCATTTCTTTGGTCGTAAATGCGGAGCATGGTTCGAATGAATTCTTCGGTTCTTTCGGGTTGTATAAGTGTAAAGAGTGGGTGAAGGGTTCTATAGGTATCCCAAAGTGAGAATACGGTATAATGATGCTCTCCTTGATCAAGCTCGTGTATCTTTTGGTCATGTCCACGGTATCGACCGTCCACATCGCTGGCAAGGTTTGGTGCAATAAAACAGTGGTAGAGTGCCGTATAGAATATGGAGGCTTTCTTTTTGTCTTCATTGCTGATTTTTATTTTAGAGAGTTCCTTATGCCATTGTGATGATGTTTTGACCTTTGTCTTTGAAAAATTAAATCCATCGAGCTCCGTCTGTCTATTTTTTAAAGCGCCCGCTTCATCCACTTGTGAAATGCCGATGGCGATAGAAAGTGTTTTGCTTTCTTTTGGAAATTGGATCAATAGTTTGTGTCCATGTTTGTTTTTAACTCGAATAATTTTCGACGGTTCGATAGAGAATTCAAGGTCGAAATAGAAGTGCTGCTCATCTGCCCAGCTCTTTGAAGTTCTCTGGCCAGAGATATGTTTTTTACCATCAAGAATGTATTCAGCAAAAATGAGGTCGTCTCTGTGGTCAAAATCAATAAGGATGAATTTCTTGTCTTTTTCTCTTGTAAAGGTGTATTGATGAATTCCTGCCCGTTCACTTGTTGTCATTTGAGCTTTTATACCATCATCCTCGAGAAACACTTCATAATAACCCGGTGACGCTTTTTCAGTACTGTGAGAAAACTTTGAGCCGAAACCTTTTTCATTTTCATATCCAGGAACGACTTTTGCTTTTTTGCCACTTTGCGGAACAATTAAAAGATCACAGTAGTCAGGCACGCCTGTTCCGCTCAAATGGGTATGGCTAAACCCATATATAACAGAATCAGAATAATGATAGCCCGAACAACCATCCCAACCCTCATGTCGCGTATCTGGACTTAATTGGATCATGCCAAATGGTGCAGTGGCTCCTGGGAAAGTATGGCCATGACCGCCAGTCCCAACAAAAGGATTTACCAAGCTTACAGGAGATTTAATCAGAATTTCATTTTTGGGCTTCATGATTTGTTGAGCCTTATCACTTGCCTTTTGAAGACTTTTAATGCCTTGAGCGCTTCCTGGGACAGCGAAGCATAGAAGAATGAATAGGCTTAAAAGTGTTTTCGTGATTTAATCAATCGTTTATTGAGTTTAGAAAAGGTCTTTCTTCTTTCTATAAAAAAAGAAGTTAAAATATTACCGTGATATTTAAGTATAGGGTCACGATCTCTCTTTAGTTGAGCTCTTTTCTTAAGTAGCGTTCTAAGGTTTTTGTATAAAGACAAGTGAGCAAGAAATACTTTCCAGAAAAACAGGAAGTTGCCTTCAAAAAGGAATTTATAGGCGGCAATGGCATCGATTAGCATTCTTTTAAAGAGCATAGGTAGCAAGATCCCTTTATGATTTTTAGCAATCATGAATAAGCTGTTCCTAAAGTTGAGATAAATCTTTTGCGGAGAGTTGTATGGGAGCGTTCCTCCTCCAAGATGGTACACAACGCTTTTTGGAACCACTTTAAACTGATGACCTTGATGCCCCAATCTTATGCACAAATCTATTTCTTCCATATGAGCAAAGAAATCAGCATCGAAACCATTAACATGGTGGAAAAGATCTGACCTGATCAGCATGGCAGCACCAGAGGTCCAAGTGATGTATTGAGAACCGTCGTATTGTCCATCATCTTTCTCTAACTCTGCGAATATTCTACCTCTACAAAAAGGGAAGTAATTTTTATCGATATATCCACCTGAAGCCCCTGCATGTTCAAAGAACTCTTTTCGTTGAAGACTCTTTATTTTGGGTTGACAGGCGGCTACCTGTTCATCATCCATGGCTGCAATTAACGGAGCAATCCAGTTTTCTGAAACTTCAACATCGCTATTTAATAATAGGTAATAGTCATATGTTCCTTTAATTCTATTTAACGCTTCATTATAACCTCCTGCAAAACCTAAGTTTGAGCTTATTTCTATGAGTTGGATTTCTTTGAATTGTTTTATGTATGCCACTGAATCATCAGAACTTGCATTATCGGCTATTATAAGGTCATACCCTTTTGAATGGGATATAATATTTTCAATATAATTTTCGAGATGAATTCTCCCATTATAATTTAAGATAACGATTGCTAAGTTCACAGATATTAATATTGTCGAAAATATTCATTTGAGTTACCTCCCCAATGGTCCACATTGTTTTGATTGGGATTGTCAATGTTTCCGTTTACGGTATTTCTTTTTGAAAGTATTTGGGGCCATGAATTATTTTTAAGCTCCCCAATCATGTCTGAATGTAAAAGTCGATATGCTCGATTTACCAAATCCGGGTTATAGAACACAAAACGCTTGTTGCTAAAAACGCCAATCTTGTTAAATGTCCATATTTCATAGGGATATTCACTTGGAGATGCTTCACGGGCAACAATGTTGCTCGGTGCACCATATTGTAAATATACGCGCCCACGATCGGTTTCGAATCCTTCTTGAAAATTGTTTCCATACACCTTTTCAACGAAATCAACTTGCTTTTTATATTTCACCCATGCCTCATAACTATTGCTCGGTGAAGTTTTTACCCAAAAAGCTTGAATGTGTTTCCTGCATTTATCTTTGTTTTTTGTTTTTATTGTGGAGACAATGTTTTTTACTTCGGCGGGTTTCGAAATAGGGATTAGACTCTCTAAATAGTATATGATACTGTCTTCCGTTATAGATTCCTGGAAGGCAGGATTCAAAATAATATTTTCGGAATTTAAAATGGCTGTCATATCGTTATCTCTTTCAAATGCATACGAAGTACTTGCCAAAATTTCGAAATCTTTATTGACTACACAAATTTCTAATAAATAACTTCCAGAGGTAAGTAGCTCAATATTAATCGCTTTAAACTTGGGAATAAACGGAGATGTAACAAAGCGACTGATTGTCGTGTATTCCTCCATCTCTACATAGTTTTTTGAATTCATTATTCTATACATTAATCCAAGTATAGAATCATTCTTTGCACCGGTGTTATACAATTCACAGTATACTGGTATCGTATTGGTTCTCGAAGAAAAGAAATTGGAAAACATCGGAATGATATGAAGTCCCGACCTTTGAAAAACACTTTCTTCATCTGATTTTATAACGTATTCAGCTGGAAGAATATTAGAAATGGTGATTTCACCTTTCGGATCGTTTATGGTAAATGTTTGCTATCCACTTACGTCCTCAGCATTTTCAGCATTTAAATCTTTAATCCGAACTTTCAGTTCGTATTTGCCTGGTTCTAAGCTGTATCTTTTAATTTCATAGAAATCTTCAATCAAACTGTCCTTAATCTGGTAGAGAGGTGAGTTGAGGATGTAGGCGTCAGATTTTATAATTGAGTTTTTTGATAAGATATCAAAATAGATGGCAATGGATGCTTGAAAAGCCGAATCACCTACCGTTTTAAGAGAGGCTGATTGTATGGCAAACTGAAGCTCGATTTCTGCATAGCTTCCAGTCTTAGGATGATAAAAATCTTTAACATCAATATAGGC
>CAJQPH010000202.1 GCA_905480165.1 uncultured Flavobacteriales bacterium | reverse complement strand
TGCTTTATTTGTAGAAAATTGATCTGCCATTGAACTAATGTCTTGTATTTATGCAAATATAATACAAGCTTACTAGAAAAGGGTTATTATCATTAACTTTGACCACGTTTATTATTTGTTTAACCCAAGTCTTATGAGATTAATTTCATAGGTTTATCAAGTTTTCAAAACAGGTAGGGGCAGAAGATTCTATTGTATTTAAATATATTAAAACTATATGCGTTATTCCAAGGTGAAAGTATTTGTATTAATTATAACCCTCGTAATGGGGAATTACTTTTGGGCTCAAATTGGAATGGGACAATGGAGACTGCACGTTGCTTCAGGTCAGGCTATTGATGTTGCCATTGTAGATAACACAGTTTTTACAGCGTTCAAAAATGGAATATTTGTATACAATAGTGATACGGAAGAAGAAGAGTTACTTACTGACGTTAATGGTCTTTCAGACATCGATGTTTCAA
The DNA here is from genome assembly GCA_905480165.1 of uncultured Flavobacteriales bacterium. Lineage (GTDB taxonomy): Bacteria > Bacteroidota > Bacteroidia > Flavobacteriales_D > Crocinitomicaceae > UBA952. The sequence goes on along the minus strand of CAJQPH010000202.1, from coordinate 5,599 downwards.
CCATTTATTATGATGAAGTCGAAGGAGCTATACTTGTAGGTTATGAAAATGGCAATATTGATAAGATCACAAGTGATAACATTTACAATATCCCTGCAATTAAATTGGCTCAAATCCCAAACTCCAAAAGAATAAATCGATTTCAGCGATCAGGTGATTTCATATATGTTGCCACAGATTTTTGTGTTTCAAAACTTGACATTCAAAAGGACGAAATTAAAGATACTTATTATCCAACAAGTGGTAATGAGGCCATCCTAGACTTGAGCTTTTCCGAAGATACTATTTTTGCTTTAACATCAAATATGCTTAAATATGGACTTTTGTCAAATCCAGCATTACCAGATGAAAGCCAATGGCAAATCGAAACTCGACTGCCAATCATCAATGAAAATTCATATACTGAAATTGAGTCATTTCAAAACAAACTCATTGTGCTATTCAAGAGGGATGGATACGGTATGGATAGTGTCTTCTTTCTGAACAACACAGGCGTGAGTTTATTAACAGACGTGCCTTTTTCTTTAGAAATAAATTCCATTAATATATTAAACGACTCATCCTTTGCGGTCAATATGGACGGCGCAATTTACCTTTACGATGACCTGCTTGAAAATATAGCCTCTTACAATTCTAACAATATGTACACCTGGATTTCACCATTGAGAACGGTTCGTAATGGTCAAGGAATATGGTCTGCTGATAAAACCAAAGGTTTGTTTTTATTTACTTCAGGTGTAGGATATAAACGCTATCCCATTGTAGGGCCAACCAATAATGATTTTTATTCTATGGATTGGCAAAAGGATAAACTGGCCATTGCAAGTGGAAGATTAAATGGTAAGCTGCCCTCTTTTAGCACAAATGGATTGCATTTATTTAAAAATGAAGAGTGGAGTTTTCACAATGTAACGACAGTTGATGCTTGGGAGGATAAAAACATTTGGGATTTTATTGATGTTGCTGTTAACCCTGTAAATACAGACGAAGTAGCTGTTTCTTCCTACTCCGAAGAACCTTTGAGTATTTTCAATAATGACTCAGTTGAACTTTTTAATGATTTAAACTCCACACTTAAATTTACCTCAAGTGGAAATGGTTGGTCTCTTGTCTCAGGTGTTTCGTATGATGAATATGGCAATCTGTGGGCGCTAAATGGATATACTGAAAACCCTCTTAATGTAAAAGATACAGAGGGAAACTGGAACAGTTTTGATTGTGGAGGAACCGCAAGAAATATTTACACAAAAAAGCTGGTTATTGACTTTAACAATCATCTTTGGTTTGCATCATCAGAAAAAGGCCTTTTTGGATATAATTACAATGAGTCATTAACCAATTCTTCAGATGATCAATATATTCAACTCAAAACAGGTTCGAGTCAAGGTAATCTCCCGTCTGATAATGTAACTGCAATAGCTGCAGATTTCGATGGGGAAATATGGATAGGGACTGATGCTGGATTTGCAATATTATACAATGCGTCTAATGCATTTGATGCGAGTCCTGGGGAATATGATGCGCAACGCGTCAAAGTGTCCTTTGAAGGAAATGTAGAATACGTATTAGGCAACACGCATATTACAGATATTGAGGTAGATGGAGGGAACAGAAAATGGATCTCAACTTTAAATGCCGGTATTCTACTTCTGAGCCCAGATGGTTCAGAAATTTTAGAACAATTCACGACTGAAAATTCGCCGCTGATTTCAAATAATATATTCGATTTAAAATTAGATCAATCAAATGGGGAACTCTATATAATTACAGATAAAGGACTAATTTCATATCGTTCAGATGCCAGTTATGAGGATCCGACCTATGACGGTTTTGTTGTTTTTCCAAACCCGGTAAGACCGGGGTTCTCTGGGCCAGTTACTATTCAAGGAATTCGATATAATTCAGATGTTAAAATTACTGATGCTTCAGGGAATCTGGTATACAAAACCACATCTAATGGTGGAACGGCCACTTGGAATTGTAAAGCAATAAACGGGGAGCCTGTAACTACTGGAGTTTATTTTATCTGGACGGCAACCAACGTAGGTAAAGACAAAAAGGTTGGTAAGGTTTTAATTATAAAATAAGTCATGTTAAGATTAATCAAGCAAATAAGCGCTAGGATCAAAAAAAACAGCTCATCACCAGTTGAGTATAGTACGGTTATCTCAAACATGGAGGTGGAGGGGTACGGAACCATTTCATTCGCTCAATGGCAACACCCAAAAGAAGAACCAAAAAAAATAACAAAAGAAAATATTGATTTTTATAAACGTTTAGGCGTAGAAGGAAAAGTCATTATTGATGTTGGCACACATACAGGAGATACAACTGTGCCTATGGGGATTGCTGCTGGGAACGAAGGACTTGTCATTGGATTGGAACCAAATAGATTTGTTTTTAAAGTGCTGAAAGAAAACATTGGTTTGAATCAGTCCGTAGCAAATATTGATGCTTTTTGCTTTGCAGCAACGGATATGGATGGAGATTATGTGTTTAATTATTCAGATCCTTCATTCTGTAATGGTGGATATTTATCTGAGATAGAAAACAAAAGTCACAATCACTATTACCCGCTAGACGTCAAGGGTAAAAACCTGAATTCGTTCTTAGAAATCAACTATTCTCATAAAATTGCTGATATTTCATTGATTAAAATAGATGCGGAAGGCTATGACAAGGAAATTATTAAAACCATTTCAAAAATAATCAGAGAGCAAAAACCGGTATTAATGGTTGAATGCTACAAAAAACTAAATTTTGATGAACGGGAAGAACTCTTCGATGTTTTAGAAAAACTGAATTATACGCTTTATCGTCTTCATGATTTTGAATCCCTAAAAGGTCTGAAGAACATTGGCCGCAAACAAATGCATCTCACGAAACATTTTGAGATTTTGGCACTGCACGAAGAGTCTGAATTAAATGTGGGTGATAATTAATCTGGAATATTCTCCGAATAATACTCATTTGATTTAAAATAATCTAAAAGAGCTTCCTTTATTAAATGTTGTTGTTGGTTAGACTCGATTGGAGGTAATTTTTTAATCAACTCAAAATGAGGCCACCCCTCTTCGTCTCTTCCTTTGTATTCATAATACCCAGAAGGAACGAGAAGTGTACAAATTGCAACATGAATTAAATCTGTTTTTTCTTGTTTAGAATATTTTTTATGCCCCTGTCCATATTCATTTACCCCTATTAAAAATAGCATGGCGTGAATATCTAAATCCTCTCCAAAAGATTTTTCGAGATGCTTGGTTAATTTTTGAAAGCGCAATTCAATGTCATGGTCCATTGGGTGTAAAGTTAATGCTTGTACTTCATTAGTTAGCAAAATGAAAAATTTAATTTAGCTCAAAATCAACCATACGTTTTGTTGACGAGTTGGAACCGATAAAGAGAGAAAACGCACCTGGTTCTGCTTCCCAAATTTTTCGGGCACTGTAAAACTGTAATAGTTCTGCATCAATGACGAAAGTAACCTTTCTGGATTCTCCGGGTTTTAATTCTATCAAGTCAAATCCTTTTAATTCTTTTACTGGCCTAATCGTACTTGCATAATGGTCCTTAATGTATAACTGTACTACCTCTTTTCCCTTATATTTACCCGTGTTTTTTAGAACAACCGAAGCTTGAATTTCAGTATTCATTGATAGAGAGCTTGAACTTATTTGAATCTCAGAGTATTCAAATGTAGTATAGCTCAACCCATAACCAAAAGGGTACAAAGGGCTATTCTTTTCATCACCATAGTGCGACCAAAACACGCTGCCTGCATCAGCACCATCTGCCCCTGGTCTTCCTGTGTTTTTATAATTATAATACAATGGCATTTGCCCGACACTCCGAGGAAAACTCATGGGCAATTTACCACTTGGATTGTAATCTCCATATAGAATTTCTGCTATCGCGTTACCACTTTCAGTGCCTAAGTGCCAAGCCTCAACAATAGCGGGAATATGTTCTTGTGCCCAATTAAGAACCAATGGGCGGCCATTCATTAATACCAAAACAATATTAGTGTTTACCTTATATATCTCTTCAAGAAGCTCCTGTTGAAAACCAGGTAAATCCAATTTGGTTCGACTCCTACCCTCCCCTGATTGAAATCCATATTCACCAAGAACCATGACAACAACATCAGCTTTTTTTGCCGCTTTTTTTGCCGCCTTAAATCCGCATTTATCTGTTGTATTAATCTGAACCTCCTCATGGAATGCAGGTATTGAATTCACGAGCTTTACGCCTTGAGAAAAAACAATTTCATTCCCTGAATACAATTCCATTCCTTCCAATACAGAAACCGCAGAATTGTTTTCGGCAGCAATTCTCCAATTGCCCAACGGGCTGTTTTTATCATCCGCCAAAGGTCCAATAAGAGCAATTTTTTGTCCTTTCTTTTTTAACGGAAGTACATTTCCTTCGTTCTTCAAAAGAACGATTGATTTTTTGGCCATATCCAAAACACCCGCTCGTATTTCTTCAGAACCGGTTACCTTTTTTTCTCTTTCCTCGTCACAATACTTGAACGGGTCTTCAAATAACCCAAGCTCAAACTTTACTTTTAAAATTCGTCGGACGGCGTCATTTATTTGTTCTATATTAATCCGATTCTCTTTTAAAAGAGATTCTATTTCATTCAAATAAATATAGGACTCCATATCCATATCGGAACCTGCATTAATACCGAGTTCTCCTGCATGATTTTCATCTCTTGCATATCCGTGATCAATCATTTCCTTTAACGACCCCCAATCAGAAACTACAAATCCATCAAAACCCCAATCACCCTTTAAAATATTCCGTTGTAAGTTTTTATCAGCTGTAGCAGGTATTCCGTTTAAATCATTAAAAGAATTCATAAATGTTCGAACACCAGCATCTGAAGCTGCTTTAAATGGTGGTAAAACCATATTATGCAAAGTGTTTTCACCAATATCAACAGTATTATAATCTCGCCCGCTTTCTGCAAAACCGTAGGCTGCAAAGTGTTTTGCGCAAGCTGCTAAAGTGAAAGGAGCACTTAAATCCATGCCTTGAAATCCTTGGACTCGAGCTGTAGAAATCAGGCTGCCAAGATAAGGGTCTTCGCCAGCACCCTCCATTACCCGTCCCCAACGAGCATCTCTAGTAATATCGACCATTGGAGCAAAAGTCCAATTTATGCCTGCAGCAGCGGCTTCTTTTGCGCCCATAGCAGCAGATTTTTTTATGGCTTCTAAATCCCAACTTGCAGACTCTGCTAAAGGTATTGGACTAATCGTTTTGTAACCATGAATCAAATCAAAACCGATGATAAGAGGAATGCCTAATCGTGATTCATTTACCGCAATTTCCTGAACAGCCCTTACCTCCTTTGCTCCCCGAACATTTAACATTGATCCAACCCATCCTTTTGATAAATGATCATATTTTTTTTTGGCATTACCCTCTATTGGCGAAGGACCTGTTACATTCCAAAATCCATTATATTGATTCATCTGACCAATTTTTTCCTCTAAGGTCATTTTTGATAATAAATCATCAACCCTCTTATCAATCGGTATTTCAATTTCTTTCTGTGAAAGAAAACAAAATGGAATTATTAGGATTAGTA
>CAJQPH010000201.1 GCA_905480165.1 uncultured Flavobacteriales bacterium | reverse complement strand
GCAAGAAATCAAACTGATTTTTTTTGCACCATCAGGCCAATCGATAATTGTAAATATATTGTTCGAAGGATTAAACTTTACAATGCCATAACCAAGCGTAGCAATAAAGAATTCTTTTGATTTTGAAATAGAAATATCCTGAATGTCAAAAATTTTCTTTTTGTCTATGGTGAAGGTTTGAAATTTTTCAGTTGTTGGATTGTACTGAGTCAATCCATTTCTTGAACCAAACCAAATTTTTCGATCTTCGGTTTTGACTGAAGATTGAATATACGGACTTTCAATGCCATCAGTTTCGTCAGCATTGAAGATTTCAAAAGACTTGCCATCAAAACGATTAAGGCCGTCCTGCGTTCCGATCCATAAGCCTCCAAAATCATCCTGAATTATTGTATTTACACTACTCTGTGAGAGACCATCGTTTATGTTGTAATTGTTAAAACGAAAATCCTGAGACCTTCCTGATAAGGATAAAAGGCAAAAAAGAAAAATAAATTTATTCACAAAGTATTCTATTGAGCATCTGGTCCACCCTCTGTATTTGCTTGTATCAATGAATTTTCAAGGTCTCTATCAAACATATACATTCCACCTGCATCTGTTCCAATTAAATTCAATTTATCCAATATAGTTCTGGCTAGAGCTTCCTCCTCAAGTTGCTCGGAAACATACCATTGTACAAAGTTGTGGGTGGTATAATCTTTCTCTTGAAGACAAATATCAACAAGGTTATTTATGCTTTCAGTTACGCCTATCTCATGCTCTAACAAGGATTCAAAAACATTCTTGAGATTCTTAAAGTCCTTCGGTGGTGCCTCTAACTGAGGAACAAGAGCTCTTCCGCCTCTCTCGTTAACAAACTTGACCAACTTCAGCATGTGAAACCTTTCTTCGTCTGAATGGGTGTACATAAAACTTGCTGTACCATTTAAACCATTGGTTTCGGCCCAGGAAGCCATGGAAAGATAATATTGAGATGACGATGCTTCTTTTTTAATCTGATCGTTAAGTGCGGATTCTATTCTCTTGTTCATGTTCAAAGGGTGTTTATACAAAAATAGGGTTTAAAGTATAAATCAAACAATAAAACCTTAACAAGGTTCTAAAATTTGAAGAACCAGGACACCATCGGTAACGGAAAGGTATATTTCTCTCCATCCTGCCATGCAGAAACACCTGCTATTGCGATTTGAAAGGCACGGTTTTCATTTTTTTGAAAACGCATACCCGGCATCATATATAAAGCAACAAATTCTTCAGTATACTGAGGTCCTTCAGTAATAGTTAAAACATATGGAGAATCGAATCCTCCTGTACTCGTTGTGTTCGTCGACTGTGTCTCTCTAGATCCAAATGCCAGCATGCTGTCAAAAAAGAAACTGGCCCTACTGGTTATTTGGAATATTCCCGCCAAAGAAAAAATAGGAGCCTTGAACATATTCCCTCTTGGTTCACTTGGAATATCATATGGATAATTATAATAAGTCTCTGTTGATCCATTAGGGTTTGCATAAACAGAAGAATCTCCTACATATACACCTGGAACGGAACGATTATTTCCTCCTCCATCAAAATAACCATATCCAGCAGAAAAGCTAATGTTATTTTTTCGATCTCCATAGGTGAAAGTCCCCCAATGCAGTCCTCCGTATCCCTGAAATGAATTTAAATAACCACTTGTACCCAACATGGTTCCAATGGAAAAATTCACCTTTTCATTATACGTAGGAATCGTGAATTTTCCAACAACAACAAAAGGGCTACCAATCCATGTGGTCATAACTCCAACATTTAAACGATCCGTTACTGCAAAATGAATTTCTGGGCCAAAAAGATTAGCCATAGCATAATGCTCATTTTTCTTGATTGGCAAAGCATTATTAGTAAAAGCATATCGGGTAGAAAAAGGGCTGTCCTCTCTAAACTCACCGTTTTTTATTTCACCTACATCATCTATTTTAGATATTCTTTTCACCTCTGATTTGGGCAGATAAAGCTTCCCCAATGCTTCTGTTTCCAAGAGCAATTCACGACCGTCATCGCTTATGATTTTTGCAATATACTTTGTGCCGTCATGCTTTTCAACTACCCTTAAACTGGTGTCCTTAGGCGAGGATTGAGCTATTGCACTATTAGAGAACAAAAACAAACATGTAAAAAATAATAGAAGAAATAGTTTCATGAGACATAAGATTAATTAGCGTTTATAATTTAAACAAACTAATGATTGTTAAAGTTACAAGTTTAATGACTAAGATGATATATAATTTCGATGGACTCTTTTAGAAAGAGAGGTAAGTACCTCATATGGTATGGTGTCAAGCAACTCTGAAAATTGGATCAAACTTTGATTTGGGCCAATGATTTCAACCAAGTCACCTTCTTTGATTATTGTTTCAGTAACATCAATCATAATCATATCCATACATATATTGCCTATTGTATAAAATTTTTGCCCCTTTATAAAGACTCTTCCATTTCCATTTCCTAAAGACCTTCGAAATCCATCTGCATAACCCACAGGAACAATAGCAATCTGCATTTCCTTATCTGACCGAAAAGAACGTCCATAACCAATACTTTCTCCTTTATGAACCGTCTTGATTTGAGCTACCTGGCTCGACCACTTAATTACCGGAGTCAATTCTTTGTTGAGTTTTGAGTTTCCAGAAACACCGTATGAAACAAGGCCAAGCCTAACCATATCAAGTTGACTTTCCGGATGATTTAAGGTCGCATCAGAGTTGCTAATATGACGGATAAACGAACCTGAAATTCGCGCTGAAAGAATGGAACAGGTTTTTAGAAACGATTTTAGCTGCCCCTTTGTAAATTCAGGATCTTTAACATTGTTGGACTCTGCAAAATGAGAATACACTCCTTTTAGACTGATTTCTGGCTGAGAATTTAATACAGAAATAAATTGTTCCAATTCATTTGAATCTATACCCAAGCGTTTCATACCAGTATCTATTTTGAGATGTATTGGAAATCCTTTGACCTCATTTGATATTAAAATTTTAATAAATTCATCAAGAATATTTAAAGAATAAATAGACGGTTCTATATGATAATCAATACACTCTTGAAAATCATCTACACCAGCATTCATTACTAAAATTGGACATTTTACACCGTTAGCTCTAAGAGCTACACCTTCATCGGTGTATGCTACACCTAGATAATCGGCTCCTAGCTGCTCAATGTACTGCCCTATGCGAACAAGCCCTGTTCCGTATGCGTTGGCTTTCACCATGATCAAACATTTTGTATCGATAGACATTTTGTCTTTAATGAGATGTATGTTCTTTCTTATTGCACTTAAATCAATTTCAATTTTTGTTCGATGATGTTTCAACTTTAATTGTCCAGCAATTTTATTCATTTTTGAGGTCTTGCCCCCCTTAACTAAAATCACAGTATCCTCTATTGGAAAATCTATATCTTTGATTGAGTCAATAAAATGGTATTCAACAACACCATTTTGACTCATTAAATCAAGAGCTTCTTGTTTGTTCTCGATGCCCTCTTTAGGTAGAAGAACTATTTTCTTTTTAGTCTTTGCCAAAGAATTGAGGTATTGGAGTGATGCTTTTAATGACTCTAAATCCAAAGAATAAGTATCATTAATTATGGTTGTATTTTCAATTCCCTCATAAGACTCCATTCTCATTGCCAAATCAGGAAAATATCCTTTCTTTAAATCAACATTCACGCCAAAATAAGTAGCTGAAAATAAGCAAATTGACGCATTTATTTTTTTCGCTGTCTCTTTAACATCAAGCTGGTCTAATTCTTTTTTGTAATCAGACATACTAATATTGTAATGTTCTTGCTGATTGAAGATCTCACTATACACTTGTGACTCGTATACGACTCTTTTTGAACCTTTAAAAAGACTTAGATATTCTTTAAACTTATCCTGCTTGGAACCAAACTTATGATCAAACTTATCCCCGGCATGTGTTAAAATGCCAAATCTAGGATTCAATAAACTATTAAATAGCTTTCCTTCCCCTTGTTCTGTCAAAGAAACTTCAAAAATCGCAATTTCGGAATCGGAATTCAATTCAAGTATCGATAAAGCCAAACCCAACTTGGAGTTATAACTTTTTGGAGATTTAACGACTTTGAATTTTTCACTTAATAAAAGGCTTAACCATTCCTTAACTATTGTTTTTCCATGAGTTCCTGCAATTGCAATAACTGGAATATCAAATTGAATCCGATGCCATTTGGCCAAATTCAATAATGCATCTAAAACATCATCAACTTGGATATATACAGCATCCTTCTTTTTTGTAAAATCTTTACTCGAGACTACAAAAACACGAATGCCTTTATTGTATGCGTCATCCACAAAGTCTATTCCCTTTCTGAAAGGACCGTTTAAGGCAAAAAAAGCCTTGTTATCGCCCTCTTTGACAAGTCTCGAATCATAAACAACAGAATGAATTACCGTATCGACTTTGACACCGATGATCACTCCTTGAATGACATGAGATAACTCCGCTAAAGTGATATTGATTTTCAAGACTCTGTATTCGTAAAACAAGCCCGACATAAAGGTCGGTATTTTTCAACTGCCCCAACAAGAACCTGAGATGTTTCAGAAACTGTCCTGTTTGAAAACTGGGCCAAATTTCCACAAGAAACACATATCGCATGAACCTTTGTAACATATTCAGCAACGGCCAACAAACTTGGCATTGGACCAAAAGGCTTACCCGTGTAATCCATATCAAGTCCTGCCAATACAACCCTGATCCCTTTTGCCGATAATGATTCACAAACCCCTACAATCCCATGGTCAAAAAACTGGGCCTCATCAATTGCAACAACCATGTGCTGATCAACATGCCCCAGTATTTCAGTAGAATTTTCAATCAATACGGCCTCAAATTCATTTCCACTGTGACTCACCACGTTTTTTTTACTGTATCGATTGTCGATTTTGGGTTTAAATAAAATCAGCTGTTGATTGGCAAATTCTGCTCTTCGCAATCTGCGAATTAACTCTTCAGTCTTTCCGGAAAACATCGATCCACAAATGACCTCAATCCAGCCATTTGATTTTTTTTGCAAGGGAAACTGCTCTAAAAACATAAATTAAATTCAAGGGTTATCATTAACAAAAAAGCAAAAATACCTTTATTTAAAAGATCCTATATACTTTAGGACAATATAACAACTTTTAAGCTAGTTCTAATCGATAATATTGAAAAACCAATCCCCATTGTTCGATTGATTATTTTTATCAAAACAAAACTATAGTGATCATGAAACGTCTATTCTACATTCTATTTTTAATTACCTCTCAGTACTCTTTTGGACAAAATCAATTTGATTTCAAAAAGTTCACTAAAAAGATGTGCTCTTCTGAGTTTCACGGTAGAGGCTATGTAAATGGCGGAGATTCAATTGCTGCAGATTATATTGCTCATCAAATGATGCTTCTTGACATAGATTCGTTGCCAAGCGGTTATTTTCAACCCTTTGAACTCGATGTCAATACCTTCCCCGACAGCTGTTCGATTCATATTCATAATGAATCACTTATCCCTGGAGTAGATTACCTAATTAACCCCAATTCAAATGGGACCTGCATGGATAATAAATGCATCGGAGCAAGATCCTTTGACTCGAAACACATTGAAGTTATAGACATGAAGAAGTTGTTTGAAGAAGATTGGGATCCAAATTGGTGGAGAAGTTATGACGATGAAACGATCTATGTTATAGATAATAATGTTTCTGAAGATAGTCTTTCTACTTATGTTCATCAGATGGCACAAAACACATCAAAATATTATGATGTGATTGAATTGGTTCATAATAAATTCACTTGGTCAGTGAGTTCTATGCCTCAGAAACATTTATATATTCAAATGAAAAAAACAGTTTTTGACTCCCTAAAAACAAACGCGCTACATCTAAAAATTCATCTTCACAATGCGCATTTAACGCATTACGAGTCTAACAATGTTATTGGCCAAATAAGGGCAAAGAAGAAAGCCAAAGGAACGATCATGCTTACCGCTCACTACGATCATCTTGGAAGAATGGGTTCAAACACGTATTTTCCCGGGGCCAACGATAATGCCAGTGGAGTAGCGATGCTACTTCAGCTTGGATCAATGCTAAAATTGAAACCATTGAAAAGATACAACATGATTCTTGTTGCATTTTCGGGTGAAGAAGCGGGACTGATTGGTTCAAAACACATGTCAGAAAATCCTCTATTTGATATACGTGATGTTCGGTTTTTACTCAATCTAGACATAATGGGAAGTGGTGAAGAAGGAATCACAGCGGTGAATGGCAGGGTATTCAAAAAGGAGTTTAAACGTTTGCAAAAGCTAAATAAAAAACTAAAGGCTGTTCCCGTTGTAAAAGCTAGAGGAAAAGCTGCAAATTCGGACCATTACTTTTTTACTGAGAAAGGAGTTTCGTCATTTTTTATTTACACCATGGGGGAAAACAAAAACTACCACGATGTATACGACACATATGAGAACCTCACTTTCAGCTCATTCGAGGGGTTATCTAAATTATTCTATACCTTCCTCCGAAGAATCTAATTTGAGTTTAGATAAATCGATGGATTGAAAAACAATCAAAATAAGGCAAAGGAATAGAGCATGAAGGGCAACCCACCAATTCCCTTCTTGAAAAATTAGTACCAATTCATAAATTAAAAATGCCAAAAGCTGAAGTGTAGTCATCACTAAAAAATTGCCAATAAATCGCTTTGGGTTATTATGGATTTTAAAATTCACTAGAATTGTACTACCTAAAAAAATAAAAGCCAAAATAAATGAGCTTAATAGATTATAGTAATGGCTTATTTTTGGAATAAATAAATCGGTCAGAATAAAACTGACAAGTAACAGTACTAAAAGGGGTGTGTACTGTTTAATGATTCTCTGAACCATCTTGCTGATTTAATCTCGAAACCTCACGAATAACGAGCACTAATGATCCAATAACACCAATGAGTGATAAGATTATTGTGAGCCAAGGGGTTTTGTTTTTAAAATAATCATCTAGATAGACACCAAGCCAAGTAAATAGAAAAATGGTAGCTCCCATTTGAATACCCATCGACGAGAATCTAATGTAGATGTTACTTTTCCAACCCGGAGATTGTTTTTTCATTCTTCAATAATATCTTCTTCCTGCATCAGATCAGACATCAAAGTGTTGGTTTCCTTAACTGACGTTTTTGCTGGGGACATTTTACAGCTTCCCTCAAAAAACGCTCCTTCGTCAATCTTTAACTTCTGGGTATATATATTTCCGTAAATCTTTGATGTGTCTCTTAAATTAAGAACATCATCAACTTTTATTTCCCCTTCAATAGTTCCGAATATTTCGGAAGTGAAGCAGGTAATGTTTCCTTTAACCAAACCAGAATTCCCTATGGTTACTTTTCCTTTACAAGATATATTACCTATGATTTCACCCTCAATAAGAATGTTGTTTTCTGATAAAATATCTCCTGTGATTTTCGTACCTACAATGATGTGGTTCCCCTCTTGATCTGCTGAATATCCCATATTTGATGTAAATGTTTCTTTTCTTTTTAACATATTAATTTAATAAAAATCAATGAAAAACGACTTATATTCCTCAAAATTAGAAGTTTCAATTAGAATTTTGAGATTGTTTTTTCCAATTGAGTAAATTTTATTGTCCTGATAATCATCAAGGATTTCGTACCCCGCTTTGTAAGTGTTTATATATTCCTGAGCAGACTTTATATTTTCAAATTCTTTAACCAAAACAAAAGAAGTTTTATTCATGGTCAAGTTTGAGCTTGTCTTAAGCTTTTTGTTTTTATGTTTTTTCTTGTTAAAAGTTGATATCCCATATTTAACGTCGTCTTCATCATCATCTTCATCCAATAATACGATGATAAAATGTTTCTCGGTATCATCAAATTTATAAATGTATTCAGGGTTAAAATTGATAGAATCATTTTCACTAAATCCATTTTCGAGAATATCCAGAAGGTTTTGTGCGATTTCAGCTTGAGAAGTACCTGGCTTTTCTTCAATGACCCTATTGATTAATGGGACCAACTCTTGTTTGTCTTCTTTTATCTGTCCGTTGGCAAATACATTTAAAAGCAGGTATTCTGCTCTAAATGCATTAGAGGGCTCTTGTTCAATAATTCGATTAGTCGAATCAATAACCGCCTGATACAAGCCATCATAATATAAATCAACCAATGCTACATAAGACATCTCATCCATTTTCTGAGATTCTTTTTGCTTCACATAAAAGTCCGGATCATTCAGGTACTTGGCGGCATCAGAACTCGGATAATGGGTTAATATATGATTGGCATAAAGCTCTTTTTTTCCTGTGGCTTCATTTAATTTATACAATTGAAAAGCACAGGACAAATCCGTAAGATTTCTTTGGTTAATATCCAATACTCTATTGAATTGAATTTGTGCCAATTCTGCTTCATTCAAAATTTCTTTGTAGAGTACGCCACTTTGATAGAGAGCCTCAAATAGATTGGTTTCTGAAATGGCGAAGGCACTGTCGGTGAGGGGTATGTTCTTTCTTAAATCATCTATTGTCAATGAGTCAATTCCTATTTCTTCAACCAACAATGAATCTACTGAACTTGAGTCAGACAACTCCTCATTTGAAAAAGTAATCTTTTCACTCCTTCTCCAATGGTCTTCATTGTCTCTTGATCCCCAGGCCTTTCGAAAATCATTATAGCCCTCCTCTCTTAGTTTTGGATTCGTAAATACTGATTTTTTCGTGGAAGTAGCATTGGCATTGTTTTGTTCTTGCAGGGCCAAAAGTTTAGCCGCCTCCATTTCTTTTCTTTTTTGAGCTTCTTGTTTAATCTGCTTTAAGGTTTCTTTTAAAAATTGCTCTCTTTCTTTTTCATCCAACAATGCAATCCGCTGAACACTATCTTCAAACATTACTATTTCAATCGCCTCAACTAAATCCGATAATTTAACTGCTTTGTCTTTTATCTGATCTCCATTTGGATACCCCTCCGGAATAAATCTTGTGCAGGAGTCGTAATATTTTTGAGCAGAAACGTAATTCTTTTCATAATAACTTAAATCTCCTAGTTTTTCATAAGACATTGCTTTTTGACGTGCATTTCCATTAGAATAAAAAGCAGATTTGGTCAAATATACTCTCGCCAATTCCTTATTACTTCTGTTAATTTCTAAATTCGCAAGGGCATAATAAACCTGGTCTTTATACTGCGCATTTTTGGCATCATTAAGCATTTTCTTTAAATCCCTACTAAGCTTGTCTCCTCCTCCACTAATCGCACGATTCAATCTCGCATTAAATGAAATATCAAATGGCGCCGAAGCCTTTAGTGCTTGAGTATAGTGAGATCGAGCAGAGTCCAATACATTGTTTTTTTGATACAGCTGACCCAAAATAAAATTCAATCTGGTTTTCTCAATGGCTGAAGGGCATTTTGTAATTGCAGAGTTTAAGCCCTTGATGGCTTCTGGGTACTCTTTTCTTTTAATTGCGAGATCTGCATAAGTTTTATAAATTTCGTACTGTAGCTTCTTGCTCATTTCAGGAATGTCTTCACCTTGCTCGGTCTTATCTTTCACAAAAGGAATGAAATCCCGAAAAGTTTTCTCCTTTTGCTCAAGTGAGATTGCATTTAAATCATCTAAAATAATTTTAGCATCGGCAAACTTTCTTTGTTCTATTTGAATTTTAGCAATCCAAAGTTTTGCTACATAATAAGAAGGGTCTTTTTCAAACAGTCGTTTTACAAACTCAAAATTTTTCTTCGCCTTCTTGTATTCTCTTTTGTAATAAAGAGCCCTCCCAATGGTTATCCAATTTTCATCAATCCATTTATTATGCTCTACATCCTTGTAATACATGTCCTGTGTACTGGGCATACTGTGATTTGTAATCACATTAGAGCACTTTGAAATGGCTGTATCTATGGCTGAATGCATCCCTTTAGATTCTTCTTCATTCGGAAGAAGGTTCACGGGTAAAATCTCATAAAAATCATCTTTTTTGGAACTGTAAAATGAGCGTAACGATTGATCCAGCAACTCGTTTGCATTAAAATGACCGTTGAACCTTGCTGTAGTTGAATGATAGGTTCGATTGAGAAAAGAGTTTTTCTCTGTTGAACAAGCTGAAATGAGTACGAATACACCAATTCCCAAATATGTAAGTGACTTTAACATCATGAACGTCTATCTATAACTAAATTATATATGTTTTAGTATAAATGAATAGGGATAATTAGGCAATGTTTGTAAAAACCTGCTGAATGTCATCATCATCTTCAATTTTATCTAACATTTTCTCAATTTCTATTAACTGTTCTTCTGTAAATTCTACGGGTGAAGTGGGAAATCTTTTTAAACTTGATTTTTGAATCTCTAAACTCATCTCTTCTAATGATTTTGCTATTGTTCCAAAGGCCGTGTAGTCACCGTAAACAAATAATAAATTGTCTTGAACATCCAGTTCTTCTACTCCTGCATCGATAAGACTAAACTCAAGCTCTTCTATATCCAGTTCTTCAGGCAAATCTAACTCAAAAACACTTTTTCTTTGAAACATAAATTCCAGCGAACCTGTAGGCACAATTCCTCCTCCAGCTTTATTAAAATATGATTTTACATTGGCCACTGTACGCGTTGGATTATCTGTTGCGCATTCCACAAAAACAAGTACCCCATGAGGACCTTTTCCCTCGTAATTCATTTCACTAAAAAGTGCAGTATCTTTTTGAACCGATCTTGATATTGCCGCCTCGATATTATCTTTAGGCATGTTTTCAGCTTTGGCGTTCTGAATTGCGGTTCTCAATTTCGCATTTGAAGCAGGATCAATACCCCCCTCTTTTGCGGCAAGAGTTATGGCCTTCCCAAGTTTAGGGAAAATCTTGGACATCTTGTCCCATCTTTTTTCTTTAGCTGCACGTCTATATTCAAAGGCTCTTCCCATAGTTCAGTTTTAACAAAAATATACAATTCAAGGTGTAAATTCAAGAACGGGATTGACTAAAAGCGTCCAAGATCTCATTCAAATAATTCAAAATAGATTCGCGACCTAGTTTTGATTGACTAGAGCTAATGAAAACAGGGGGTAGCTCCTCCCAATATTTAAGAAGTTCTTTTTTATAAAAAGACATTTTTTTTTGAAGCGCTGAACTCGACAACTTGTCCGATTTGGTAAATATGATTGAAAACGGAATCCCCTTTTCTCCACACCAATTCATAAATTCTAAATCGATGTTTTGGGGTTCTAGTCTAGAATCGATTAAAACAAAGGTGGTTAAAAGATTTTTTCTGTGAAGCAGATATTCAGCTATGAATTGCTCCCAATTGTTTCTGCTTTTCTTAGATGCTTTGGCATATCCATAGCCCGGCAAATCTACCAAATACCAATTGTCATTAATGATAAAGTGATTTATAAGTTGCGTTTTACCTGGTGTAGAAGATGTTTTGGCCAATTTTTTTTTATCAGTGAGCATGTTTATCAGGGAAGATTTTCCCACGTTTGACCTCCCAATAAAAGCAAATTCTGGTTTTTCATCTTCAGGACATTTTTTAAATGTCGTATTTGAAATTAAAAAATCAGCACTAGAAATAACCATTTGGTAAATTTATAATATCTTGTAAGTATAAGAACAATTAGGAAACTAACTTGTTTTTATTAATGAAGAGAATTGAACTATGGCGGAATATAAAATAAAAGATCTTGAAAACCTTACTGGTGTTAAGTCGCACACCATACGAATTTGGGAAAAAAGATATCGCATTTTAACTCCTGATAGGACCGACACGAAAATCAGAACCTACTCCGATTCAGAATTAACCCACTTATTAACTGTAAGTATGTTAAACCGAAACGGAATTAAAATTTCAAAAATTGCAGAGCTTTCTCAAGAAGACATGAATAAACTTCTTTGGGACATTAAAGTGGACAAAGAACCTGAATATAGTATGGATAAATTCATATTGGCTTTGGTTACTTTGGATGAACCCATGTTCAAGGAAACACTTCACGGTCTTTTGGAAGCCGTTGGATTAGAAAAGACATTTACTGATCACCTCATTCCCTTTCTTGATCGAATTGGAATTATGTGGTTGATTGGTTCCGTGAGTCCAGCGCAAGAGCATTTCATGTCAAATCTTATCCGTCAAAAAATTATATCCGAAATCGATAAACAAGATATTCCGAATTCTACAGAATCTACGGTTTTAATGTATTTGCCGGAGCACGAGTGGCATGAGATTAGTTTATTGTTTTATCATTTTTTATTACGATCTAAAGGAATTCCTACATTTTATTTAGGACAAAGTTTACCTTATGACTCTTTGGTAGAGTGTATTGAAAAATTAAAACCCAATGCCGTATTTACATCATGGTTAACATCTGTCGACAAAGAATTTGTAATTGGTTATTTTAAAAGGCTAAATTCCGATTTCCCAAAGCTAGATGTGTTTGCGGGGGGCGCCCAAATAAAGCCAAATTCTGAAGCATTAAAAAAATTCATTGTTGAAGTAAGTGATATTTCAAGTATCACAAACCACATGAAATCTTAAACCACAAAATTTATAATTTTTCCTGGTACAATGATAACTTTCTTTGGTTCTTTGCCGTCCAGCCACTTCGTAGTAAGCTCCATATCCTCTAGTGCCGTTTTAATCTCATCTTGTTTCAGATTCAATGGCAACTCAACCTTAAATCTCATTTTCCCGTTAAAAGAAACAGGATATTCATAGGCGTCCTCAATCAAATATTCTTCTTTAAAAACAGGAAACTGCGAATCATATAGAGACCCTGGTGTATGACCTACTTTTTCCCATATTTCCTCACAAAAATGAGGGGCATATGGGGCCAAAAGGATTATGAACTGTTCTAGCACTTCTTTACTATGACATTTTTGTTCAGTAAATTCATTAACGGCAATCATGAAAGTTGACACACAAGTATTTAAAGAAAAACGATTTAAATCTTCTCTAATACGTTTTATCGTTTTATGTAAAGTTTTCATAGAATCCTTCGAGGGTTTTTCATTCGACACAATTGAGATGCCTTCTGAAGAACAATATAACCTCCAACATTTCCTTAAAAAATTATGTACTCCTGAAATACCTTTGGTATCCCATGGTTTACTTTGTTCTATAGGACCCAAAAACATTTCATATAATCTTAAGGTGTCGGCTCCATAGTCTATAACGAGATCATCTGGAGTTTGAACATTAAATTTTGACTTTGACATTTTTTCAACCTCATAACCACAAAGATAATTTCCGTTATCGTCTAATATATACGTAGCGTCCTTGTATTCCGGGAGCCAATTCTTGAATTTTTCCTGATCTAAAATATCATTATCCACAATTGAAATGTCTACGTGAATAGCAGTGGTGTCATATTCTCTTCTTTTGTCTTTCGTTACAAAACTGTTTGTGCCATTGATCCGATATACAAAATTACTTCTTCCCAAAATCATCCCCTGATTAATAAGCTTTTTAAAGGGTTCATCAAAAGGAATGAATTTTAAATCAAATAAGCATTTGGTCCAAAATCTTGAATAGAGAAGGTGTCCTGTTGCATGTTCTGAACCACCAATGTATAAATCCACGTTTTGCCAATAATCGACCTTTTCTTTGGACACAAATTCCTTTTCATTATGTGGATCCATATATCTTAAAAAATACCAAGAACTTCCTGCCCATCCTGGCATGGTATTGAAATCCATTCTGTCACCTTGAAAATGATTCCATTGGTTTTTTTGAGCTCTAGCCAAAGGGGGCTCTCCCTCTTCGGTAGGCAAATACTTATCTACGTTCGGCAGTTCAATGGGTAACTTTTCGTCGTCCACTAAAAACGGAGTTTCATCTACAAAGTAGATCGGGAACGGCTCTCCCCAATATCTTTGTCTTGAAAAAACAGCATCACGAAGTCTATAATTTGTTTTCCCTCTACCGATGCCACTGCTTTCAATCTCTTGTATCGATCGCGTAATGGCTTGTTGAATTTCCAGGTCGTTCAAAAAATCTGAACCTGTAATTACCCCACTCTTTTCCTCATGAGCACAATTCGATATGTCAGTATCCTTGAAAATATTAGCAATTTGAATATCAAACTTCTGGGCAAATAAATAATCTCTTTGATCACCACATGGTACAGACATTACGGCCCCTGTTCCGTAGGTAGACAAAACATAATCACCAATCCAGATTGGTATTTCTTTTCCCGTAAAAGGATGAAGCACATAAGCTCCTGTAAACTCTCCCGTTATATTCTTGACATCGGATTGCCTGTCTCTTTCAGATCTATTCGCTGTTTTTTCTATATAACTCGTAACCGCCTCTTTTTGGGCTTCACCAACAATATCCAATACCATTTCATGTTCCGGAGCCAACACAATAAAAGTTACCCCAAATATAGTGTCGGGCCTTGTGGTAAAAACCTCTATTTTTCTATCATTGTTACTTGAAACCTGAAATGAAACTGATGCTCCTTGTGATTTACCAATCCAGTTTCTCTGTTGTTCTTTTAATGAATCACTCCAATCCAGCTGATCTAAATCATTTAATAGGCGTTCCGCAAAAGCCTTAATTCTCATAGACCACTGCTTCATTACTTTTTGTTCTACCGGGTATCCTCCGCGAATTGATAATCCATTTGATATTTCATCATTCGCCAATACAGTTCCTAATTTCGGACACCAGTTCACTTGTGATTCTGATAAATAGGCTATTCGGTAGGATTGTAATATTTCTTCTTTTTGTTTGTGATCAAAATCACTCCATTCACTCGGTGTAAACTCTATATGTTCATCATGGTGAGCTTGTATTCCAGCGGAACCATTTGCATGAAAGTGAGATACCAATACTTGGATGTCTTTTGTGCAACCTTCTTTTAAATCGTAAAAAGAATTGAACAACTGCTTAAAAATCCATTGCGTCCATTTATAATATTCAGGAGAGGATGTTTTAACTGCTCTTTCCCAATCATAACAAAAACCCATTTGATTCAGCTGGTCTCTATAGCGTTCTATGTTTTTGTCCGTTGTTACTGCTGGATGTTGACCGGTTTGGATGGCATATTGCTCAGCCGGCAAACCAAATGAATCATAACCCATAGGATGTAACACATTATAACCTTCAAGTTTTTTATATCTAGCTATTACATCAGAAGCAATATATCCCAAAGGGTGACCGACATGTAATCCTGCACCTGAAGGATATGGAAACATATCAAGCACATAGTATTTTTCTTTTGATTCGTCCTCTACAGTTTTATAAGATTTGTTTTCTGACCAAAACTTAATCCACTTTTTTTCTATTTCCCTAAAGTTATATTCCATTATTCTGTAATAAGATTGTAAAGATAGCTAATGTGCGTAATCATTTGATGCTTGTTTAGTCAAAAAAAAATTATAATTCTCAACGAAAATCAAGATTCAATATTATGGCACAATTGTTGTATTAACCTATTTAAAATTTGGAGAAAAAACTTCCATATTTTTGGTTTTTAACACTTTTTTAATAATTCAACGTTTTTAACGAAACACAGAAAAGACCGGAAATTCCGGTCTTTTTTTTTATAAATAATGCAAAAAAATCGCTGTGATACCTATCAACATAAATGTTAGGTCAACAAAAGCGAAAAAATAATTATAGCCGATTTTTTTATATTTTATAGTCAAAACGAAAAAGTATAAAAGGCCTATCATCCATGCTTGAGGGTTTCTTATTGCCTCCCATCCAATAATCAACATCACAACTGAAATGATCAAAACAAGTTGAATGAGCTTAACAGATTTTTCAATCCCAACTACTTGAGGAATGGTTCTCATTTCTTGAGGATCGAAATATATATCTTTAATATCTGAAGGTATTAATATGCTCATTAAAAACAGGAAGCCTAGAATCCAAGGTTGAGCTGCATCAAATATCCAATAAGGATAAACAAAGAACAATAAATACCATATTGCAATAACAAATAAAACCTTTAAATAAGGGATTTCTCTTAACGCAAATTTACCTATAGGCTTTACATAAAACACACTTGTTAAAACACAAAAAACAGTCAGAATATTCTGCAATTGATCAAAACTGTAAAGCCAAAAATATAAAAGCATTGCCATTAAAGTAGGAATCAGAGCAAGTACGTAAATTGACTTTTTATTAAGCACTGTCCATTCTTTAATGGGATTTGGTAGTCTTCCCCTCTTGAGTTTCCAAAGACGATGTAAATTATATATACCTATTATTCCAAAAGAAATCATTAATGCATAAACCCAAGAAGATGGGTACTCAAAATACAATCCATAAAGAAAAAAGAAACTGTATATCGCTAATAAAATATGACTTCTTAAAAGGTATTTGAGGATGTCATTCATAATCCAATTTTGATGGGCTGACAAAAAACAGTTCTACGTTAGATCACCTATCTACTTTACTCAGTCTTTTTAACTCTTTATATTTTAAATGATTTGAGGAGGCACTAATACGGGCAATTTGAAATCCATAAAATCCATCCAAAAAACCTTTCTTAAAGAGGAAAACATTAATGAATTTGACAAATGCACTAATTTCTGGTTGAAATATATAGGTCTTTTTACCCTCCTTAAAATACTTTTTCGCGACCAGTATGGCATACTTCTTTGCCCTTTCTTGATGCTCTATTGTATTATAATATGAATAATGCTCCAAGTGTCCTTCAAGAGTAATCACTTCAAGACTTGTATCGTATTTTAGGCGCTCATGCACAAACTCTCCATCCCATACCGCTTTGTGCTTTGGAAAAATTCTTGCTTTATATTCAGGGTACCATCCACAATATTTAATCCATTTCCCACAATAGTTCGTGTATCGATTAAGAATATATAAACGTTCTTTTTGATCGCTTTTTAACTTTAAAATTTGAGCTTGTAGATCACGGTCAGGAACTTCATCAGCATCAATTGAAAAAATATAATCGGCATCAATCAAATCATTCAATGTGTTTTTGGTTTGCGCATAACCTTGCCACTTTTTTTCGACAAACCTTACACCATATTGATTACAGATTTCCTTTGTTTTATCACTTGAAAAAGAATCCATTACAACGATTTCATCTACACATTCTAATAGGCCTTTAATGCAGCGTTCAATATTCTTTTCTTCATTAAATGTGATAATTGCAGCAGCTACTTTTCGCATGTTTTACACTATTGTAACACTTTTCCAAATGGCCTGAATTTCTCGTATGGCATGTGTCCAGCTCGTTGTTGATGGAGCATCAACATAACCGCTAACACAGACGATTTTTTCAGTTTTAGGATGAACAAAATGAAAAGACCAAAAGGCGCCTCCCGTTGAATATCTGTACCTTCCTTTAAATTCAAACATCCCCCTCACTTCGACACCATCAATTGTTTTAGAATAATTACTAGTTTCTGAAAATTCAGGATAAACAAAATCATTGTATTGGGTGCCCATATATAATCCTGGAGTTTCATGAGGCACATTATACTTCAACATGGTATCTCGTGCTTTCAATAATTGATCTATCCCCAATTGACTGGAATCTCCATAAGGATATTGATAAACCATTACCCCTGAAAGAACAGCTCCCATGTCTTGCTTTGAGTCTCCAACGAATTCAATTGGTCTTGACGCTAGAGGGAGTTCAATCCGGTAAAAGTTTTTTCTCGATGAAACAATTTTTGAGGCATTCGGAAAATCAAGATGTATAGCAAAATTCTGTTTAAGCTGATTGTTGATGTTTTGATTTTGCTTACTTGCAAAATGTTTTCTAATTCGGTTCCACTCTTGATAATCAAATTTTGAATGAATATTATCCGACCCGGAATTGAAGGTTTCTACAAGTTGTGCGTAATCTTTAGCAACCACCTCAATAACGAGTTGATTCGTTGCCCATACACTATTTCTGTATTGTATCTTCCCTTTATTTCCTTTATGATTTGGATCAATGGTTAAAAAAAGAACATTTCGGTGACGCTTTGCTGCACCTACGAATTTGTTCTTGTTATAGTGTACCGGTTCAAAAGTTGCAACATCTGGGAAATAAGGCATGATAAATCTTGTGAGGTTTGAATCTATATCAGAACGTATTGAAGATTTCCATATAGCATCATCACAAACGACGACGACTTCACCAACTTTCCCAGTAACATAGACTTCTGAAGAAAAAAATTCACCACAACCACTTAAATGAATGATTAAGATTATAGCAGAGAATAGCTTTAGCAACTTCATTATTATCTAATTCTTATTTTTTGACCTATGCTTAAACGGTAAATATTGATTCGTGGATTGAGTTTTTTCAATCGACTTTGAGAGACCCTGTTTTTTTCTGCTATATGCCCAAAAGTATCACCACTTCTGACCGTATAATATTTACGAGTAGACACTGGTTTCGGTTTTGGTTTTGGGGGTGTTACCTTTTTTTCTGTTTCAATTCTTAAGTGTTGTCCTGTATATATGTTGGTGGTTTTTAAGCCATTCCAATCCATAATTTGATCTGAAGTAACCGAATAATAAGTAGCAACTTTATTAATGACTTCACCCGTCTGAACTTTATGATAATATACATTTAACGTCTTTTGAATCGTATCTCCAGTAATTGAATCTCTGACAAATACTTTTTTTAGTTTCACTTCATTGGTTCCGTATATCGAGTTCTCGAGATTAATTAAAGAATCTTCTTGACCCACCACCAAATTAATTTTTTCGTGTGGTCCAGAGAGACAATATGCTGGCGTTGCCTTTGGAATATAGGTTGTTTTGAATACAGGGTTGTGTTTTTTAATGTCTTCCAATGACCAATCTATCAATTTTGAAATGGTTCCCATATGAATCGCAGATTTAAAACACATTGTATCTATAGTAATGTTGTGAGGATTCATTTTGGTTGGTAAGATTTGATGCTCCTTATGGTAAGTCATTAAGTAGCTTACCGCAATAAAATTAGGAACATATCCTTGGGTTTCATTGGGCAAATAGGGTCTTACCTCCCAATATGTTTTCTTGTCTCCCGATCGTCTTATGGCTTTATTTACATTGCCAGGTCCGGCGTTGTACGCAGCCAAAGCAAGATTCCAATCCCCATAAATTCCAAATAACTTTTTTAAATATCGACAAGCCGCATCAGTGGCTTTTTCTGGGTCCATTCTTTCATCGATATATGAATTTTCCTTTAAACCAAAATACAACCCTGTTCTATACATAAATTGCCACAAACCCAAAGCACCAGCCCTTGATTTGACCTGAGGTCTTAAACCGCTTTCTATGACGGCCAAATATTTCAATTCTATTGGCAACCCATACGCTGAAAGTTTTGATTCAAACATATCAAAATACAACGGAGAACGTCCTAGTGCAACTCGTATAAATCCTTTTCTTTTACTCAAAAAATATTTGATAATGGAGAGTGCCGTCTCATTGCACTCAAGCTGAAACGGGGTCATTGCATTTATTTTACCTAACCTCTTACATATTTCGTCATCGCTGACCTTTATTGTTTCGCCATTATTTTCCTCAATTGCTTTTTTTAGTGAATCCACATTAAAATCATTTGCATATTCAGTGTAAAACAAGTTTAGGCTTTGCTCAACGGTGTTTAAAAAGGTGTCTTTATGAAGAGAATCCTTGTTTAATTGAGTCGAATTTTGGGAAAAAACACCCAAACTTAAACTTATGAATATCACAAATAAAGCTTTTTTCATCTTACAAATAGTTCTTTAATATTTTTGAATAACTAAATAACTGTTTTTCGTTAAACCGATCTGACATAAGCTGCAATCCAAAAGGCATGCCATTTGAATGAATACCAAAAGGAATACTTATCGCCGGATTACCACTTAAATTTGCATGCACCGTAAAAATATCTTGTAGGTACATCTGAATCGGATCATTCACACTTCCCTGCTCAAAAGCCGTCGATGCTGTTGTTGGAAACACCAAGACGTCAACATCTTTAAAAAAGGCCTCTGTAGAAGTTTTAACAAGTTGTCTTACTTGCTGTGCTTTTGTATAATATGCGTCATAATATCCATGAGACAAAACAAAAGTCCCTGTCATAATACGTCTTTTTACTTCTTTCCCAAACCCCTCGGTTCGTGACTTTTTATAAGTATCCTCAACCCCTTTTGCAGAATCGCTTCTGTGTCCAAAATGAACCCCATCAAAACGAGATAAATTAGAAGATGCCTCAGCAGTACTCAATACATAATAAGTAGGCACTAGGTAATCCAAGTATGGAAATTCGCACTCTACGATTTCAATATTTTCAGATTCAAGTTTTGATTTCAATTCATTTAACTTGGAACCAATTTCATCATCAATCCCATCATGATTCATGTACTCTTTCACAAAACCTATTCTTAGTTTTTCACTGCTTTCTTTTTTTAATTCCATCGATACCGAAGTAGCATCCAAAGGGTCTTCGCCTTTGCATAATTCGAAAACCAATTCACTGTCCTCAACACAATTAGAAAACAATCCTATCTGATCGAAAGATGACGCATAAGCAATTAAGCCATATCGACTAAAGCTTCCATACGTGGGTTTAAACCCATAGGTGTTGGTCCATGACGCTGGCTGGCGAACAGATCCTCCTGTATCGCTTCCAAGGGCAATTGTACATAAGCCAGCAGAAACAGCTACTGCAGATCCTCCTGAAGATCCTCCTGGAACATACTTTTGATTAAAGTTATTGTTAACATTACCGTAAAAAGAGTTCTCATTGGAGCTTCCCATGGCAAATTCGTCACAATTAAGTCTTCCTATGATAATTGCGTCCTCGTCTATTATTCTTTGAAGAACCGTGGCGGTATAAATAGACTCAAAATTGGTAAGGATTTTAGATGACGCAGAAACCATGTGATCTTTATAGCAGATATTGTCTTTAATACCTACAATTACACCAGCTAGTTTTCCAGCTCTTCCATTTTTGATTTTATCATCTACTATGACTGCAGCAGATCGAGCAGTTTCTTCAAAAATTTCAACAAAAGCATTTAAGCCGGGTTTTTCCTTAATGTTTGAAATACTGCTTTCAACAATCGAAGACACCGTTTGTCCAGAGCGTAATGCCTCTTGTATATCGGCAATTGTCTTATACATAAATTACTTTGTCTCTATCTTCTCGTTGTCATTAAGAACTTCTTCATTCTCACTTTCTCCTGTTTTTGAGGCGTCCTTGAATTCTTTAACCCCTTTTCCGAGGCCTTTCATGAGTTCAGGGATTTTTCTCCCTCCAAAAAACAACAATACTATAACTAAAATAATTATGATCTCCGTTGGGCCAAACCAACCTGCCTGATGTATATTTTCCATATTATATTGATATAAATGTAAATTTATTTTAATGAAGAAACCTATTTATAGCTTCCTTGCGACTTCAACCTCTTCATATGCCTCAATGATATCTCCAACCTCAAT
>CAJQPH010000200.1 GCA_905480165.1 uncultured Flavobacteriales bacterium | reverse complement strand
AATCCGACTTGTAAACACAAAACAAGTGTTAAAGGAATGTAAATTATCTTTTTCATATCAATAAAACATTTAGATTTGAGAGTATTGGTTACTTTTGAACAAAAATAAGAATTCTCGTGAATCGCAAGCTCAAAAAAAGGATTATTATCGGCTTCGCCCTTATTGCTACTTTACTCATTTCGTTGTGGTATTTAAATGTTTTCGATTCAAAAAACCCCCTTAATGCCAATACTGAAAAAGTACAGTTAGATCTTATCATAAACCCCATTGAGGGATATAGCTTGATTAACGACAGTGTTTTATTCAATGATTTTTTAAAATCAGAACCCAATATCACAGAGGTTCTAACAAATAATTATCGACGCGTAAACGATCAAGACACAACTCCTTTTCAAATTTGGAGGTCGTTTTTCAAGCAGGAGTATGTGAAAGAAACCGATAAAGAAATTTCGATGGTTTTCCCCAATTACAAATCCCAATCGCTCGACATAATTGAAGCATATAAAAGATTAAAATATCATTTCCCAAATAAGAAATACCCAAAAAAAATCATCTTTGCCAATACCAATTTTGGAGGGAATGTAATATTAGAGCACGATGTTATATTGGTTGGGATTGAGAGATACATAGGCGGAAATAAAAATGTAATACAGAACTCATTGCCTCCAGATGAATTTCCTCAATGGCTCAAGACAGGTTTTGAAAAAAAATTCTTGCTTCGCGACCTTTTGATGTCTACACTCATTTCCAATAATACAATTCCCAAGAGTAAACACGATTACCTCATTAGCGAAATGGTTAAATGGGGTAAGATTTGTGTTTTAACAGAGATGGCAATGCGATTGGAAAACAATGATATAAAACCAGAAATTGTGCTTAGATGGAATGAAAGTCAATACAATTGGGCTAAAAAACATGAGAAAGCTTTCTGGAATTATCTGAAAAAGAATAATCTCATGTTTTCTACTAATGAAAAAAACCATGCTTTTATTTTAAATAATGGGCCTTACACGATAGGATTTTCGGAAGAGGGCCCAGATCGAATGGGACAATATATTGGGTGGAAAATGGTAAGAAACTACGTTTTTGACGAGGATTTATCTCTCTCAGAAATGATTAAATTAGATTACAAGAAATTTTATGATAAATACAACCCGTAAACATGTCTGAAAACAAAACAAAAACATCCGAAATTAAAATTCAGGTTGATTTAAATGAAAACAACTTACCCGTTCAAATGAGATGGGAGGCTGAGGGAAGCGATATGAATAAGTCTGTAGCCTCAGCATTTTTACTTTCACTTTGGGACCCAAGTGATAAGAACACTATGAAAATTGACTTGTGGACAAAAGATATGTCCGTCGAAGAAATGAAACAGTTTTTTCATCAATCTCTTCTCTCTATGGCGGATACTTTTGAAAAAGCCACAGGTGAAAATTTAATTTGTGATGACTTAAGAGATTACTGTTATCATTTTGCAGAAAAAATGAAGATTCTTCCTGAATGAAGTTAATTCTGCATAAAATGAATACGTCAATAGGTGCACCTATTGAATACAGGTTGTTTTCTGATAATAAACCAATTCTAATTAATGATTTTCTTCACAAAAAACTTGAGATAAATTGGTCTGGAAATATTTTTTGTCAAAAGTGCGCTAAAAAAACCAAAAGATCTTTTGGTCAGGGATTTTGCTATCCCTGTTTTATTTCTGCACCAGAAGCGAGCCCATGCATCATCAAACCGGAGCTATGTCAAGCCCATTTGGGTATTGGACGTGATATTGAGTTTGAACAAAAACATCATAACCAGCCACATATCGTATATATGGCAGCAACGGATAAAGTGAAGGTAGGCGTTACACGTGACACTCAGGTACCAACGAGGTGGATAGACCAAGGAGCCAATAAAGCCATTATTTTAGCCGAAACGCCTAATCGTTATTTGGCGGGTGTTACGGAAGTAGCTCTGAAGTCATTTTATTCCGATAAAACCAATTGGAGAAGCATGCTAAAAAACTTGCAAGACCACAATATAGATCTAGAGGAAGAAAAGTGGAAATGCCATGACTTGCTACCTTCTGACCTTCAACAATATTTTGTGGAAAATGACGACATCATCGAATTGAATTACCCTGTAAGCCACTATCCAGAAAAAATAACTTCATTGAATCTAGAAAAACAAGAAAATATATCAGGAATATTGACCGGTATAAAAGGACAATATCTAATGTTTGATGAACATTATGTTTTTAATGTCAGAAGACACACGAGTTTTGAAATAGAAATGATTACAAATGGTTAAATTGATTCGGCAAATACTAGACGTCTTCTACCCATTGGTAAGTAAGATTTTTGATAAAACCACCTATTATTATGCTGCTTGCGGAACAGGAAATTTGGTTCTTAGCTGGATATTATTTTTTATGTTTTTTCAATTTGTATTCCAGAAGAAAATATTTTACGTTGAATTTATCAACTACTCACTAAGTGCCTATTCACTGAGCTCTTTTGTCTGTTTTGTAATATCGTTTTCTGTTGGCTTCTTATTAATGAAATATGTTGTATTTACCGACAGTGAACTCAAAGGAAGAATTCAATTGTTTCGATATGGTTTGAGTAGTCTGATAACCTGGATTGCACATTGGATACTTTTAAAAAGTTTTATCGTATTATTCGCTTTTTTTCCCTCAATTGCAAATATTGTTTCCTCTTGTATTGTAGTCGTTATAAGCTATTTACTCCAGAAGAGATTCACTTTCAAATAAGCTTTATACTAATCGATACATTTGGGCACTAGGGCTAATTTGTAGCGAATGTGTTTATTATTTCTTTCAACCTACCTCGTATTTCATCTTCGGCATAAGGAAGGGCATGATTACGAATTACGTTT
Source organism: uncultured Flavobacteriales bacterium (assembly GCA_905480165.1). Classification (GTDB taxonomy): domain Bacteria; phylum Bacteroidota; class Bacteroidia; order Flavobacteriales_D; family Crocinitomicaceae; genus UBA952. The sequence goes on along the minus strand of CAJQPH010000200.1, from coordinate 11,563 downwards.
TGTGAAAAACCGTCTGGTGATAGAATGAAACTTTCCATGGCATTGGCCAATGATCTTTCATTTCCTATTTCAGTCTGAATTCCCAACTCTTTTGGCAAATCAAATCCTATTCCAACAGGAGTAGTTATTGTCGGAGTTCCAGTCGCCCAAGATTCTGCTAATACAATTGAAAAAGTTTCATAAAGTGAATTTAGAATAAAGGCGTCAGCGCCATAAAAACAAGAAGGTATTTCTGCCCACTCCTTTGCACCCTCGAACGAAACGATATCTAAAATTCCAAGCTTGTCGCAATACTCAATCCACGGCTCTTTTTCACCATCCGAAACAACTTTAAAACAAAAAACAGTTCCAAGCTTCTGCTTAACAATATGACAGGCATCAAACATGCCTTTTGGGTTTTTAGTTTTTGGATCAAGGGTAGAGATATGCAAAAACTGAATGATTTTGTTTCTTGTTTTATTCTTCAACTCAAAAGCATTAAGATCTACATGATTTGGAATAAGGTCAATGTTCTTATTTCGAAATACCGATTTTAAATCTTTCCTTAAAAAATCAGAAACCGCAAGAAAAGAATCCACTCTTCTTATGGAAAATATAGCTATGGCTCGACGTAACATAGAGCTATTAGCCCATGAGCCTGGACTAAAATATGAACCTTGTTCAATATGAACCCATGGACAATTAAAATGCTTTTTTGTAAAAACAAATTGTAATGCTCTGGGTAGTAAAATTTGAGAAAACAAAATGTCGACAAGCTCAATTTTTACAAAAACCTCTTTCAATGCTTTTTTTTGATTTCGCAACTTCTGTAAACCATTCCTACCCCGAGGATGGTAAACCAAATACTCCTTAAATCTTTTTTCTTTCGTTAATACGACACTAATCTGATCAGTATTTGTATCAGGAACCAAGTGTACTAAAGTAACCGCATAATCGTCACTCAATAATTCTATTTGACGCTTTATGAAATTTCCCAAAAATGGATTTTCAGGAGTAGGATACCATGAACTTAAATAAAGAATGTTTTTAATTGTACCTGTCATGTGCGAGGATAAAATTCATAGCTTAAAACACAATGGGATAAAAGATATAACTAAACTATATTTTTCTTAAATATATTGACAATCTCATGAATGGCATAATCAACCTCTTTCTTTGTTGTATAACGAGAAAAAGAAAATCTTACATTGGGACGATTCATATCAGCATGTATTCCATCGAGTACATGAGAACCTTTGGCTGCGCCAGAAGAACAGGCACTGCCCCCACTGGCTGCTATTCCTTTTAAGTCTAGAGTAAAAAGAAGCATAGATGCTTTTTCTGTTGCAGGAAAACACACATTCAAAACAGTATATAAAGATGAATCTTTTGAAATTTCACCATGAAAATCAATTTGATCAAAATATTTCTTAAACTCGGAAATCATATGACTTTTTAAATCCCAAACGTGCTCTTGATGTTCGCTCAAGTCATGGTAGGCCAAGTCCATTGCTTTTGACAAGCCCACAATTCCATAGATGTTTTCTGTGCCTCCACGAAAACCCCTTTCTTGCGCACCACCATGAATCATGGGTACAAGGTTTGTTTTTGAATTAGCGTATAAAAACCCGATTCCTTTTGGACCATGAAATTTATGAGCTGCACAGGTAAGAAAGTCAATATCCATATCTTTCAAGTCAAAAGGATAATGACCCATCGTTTGAACGGTGTCAGAATGGAAATAAGCATTGTGTTTTCTGCATAAAATCGACACCTCCTTGAGAGGTAACAACGTTCCAATCTCATTATTAGCATGCATAAGCGAAACAAGGGTTGTAACTGGATTTGTAAGTAAGGACGCTAAATGATCCATGTCCACATTTCCTTTTTTGCACACATCCACATACTCAATTTGAACATTGTATTGCTTGCACATGTATTCAGCGGTGCGACCAACAGCATGATGTTCGATTTTGGAGGTGATGATTCTTTTTACGCCGAGATCTGTAACGCAAGTCAATAGAGCCATATTATCAGCCTCCGTCCCGCCAGAAGTAAATATAATCTCAGAAGATAGACAATTTATGTGCTTGGCTATATTTCTTCTCGAGTTTTCAATTAAAGCCTTGGCATTTCTACCAAAATAATGACTAGAAGATGGGTTTCCGAAATTGTTTTTAAAAATAGGTGCCATGGCTTCATATACTTCAGGTGCCAATGGTGTTGTAGCCGCGTTATCAAGATATACCTTCATCTTAAAAGTTTCAGCGAATATAAGAATTACTCTTAAATTAGATTACCATGTGGATAGGTCTTTGACTAGAATTAAATTTATATCCTATATTTAGCAACTATCTGAGAATATGCTAAACGTTAAATACCTCATTACATTATCTATTATCACACTGCTTGTGCCGTGTGGTATTTCATCTCAAATATGGTTCGACATCGGTTTAAATGTTGGAACTGGAACCAGTTTTATCACTCAAAAAGAATTTTATCAAGTGAATCAAGTAAATTTTATACCTAAACTAAACACCACATATAGCGGGAAATTAGGTGTGAATTTCAATGATAAACATTCAGTTGTACTTGATTTAGGTGTAAATAATCGTAATTTTTCAATAGACCAGAATGAGGTGCCAGGAATGGAGATTAGTGAAACATTTAGAATGGACTTTGGTCTTTCTGGATTCAGATTCACCCCAGTATACCGTTATACGAATGAAGGATCATTTATCGAGCTAGGACCAGAATTCGGTAAGGTCTCTTCACAGTACTCAAACGATATGAATGAATTAGCTAACGTTTCTGTTTTTGAAAATTACACCCGTGGAGTTTTTGGCTTCGGCGGCTATGTTTTGGGGAACGAACGAGTGACATTGGTCATTGGATTTCGAATTATGTATGACTTAACTGAATTACGAACAACCTACGGAAAACAAATCTCATTCCCATTTAACAATTACAATGAAATTTCAAACCCTTCCAGACTTAGTGCTCTTGAATTTCAAATCAATTTTGAATTGAACATTTCTTTGGGCTTCTTATACCGGAATAAATGTGGAACGCGCACACTTATGTTTAAATGGTAATATTTATTTAGAAGAAATTTCTCCATACAAATCATAATGATCTGCACTTGTGATTCGTATATGTTCAAAATCACCTATTCGGACATAATTCCCTTCCTTTTTCAGTAAGACTTCGTTATCAACATCGGGAGAATCAAATTCAGTTCTTCCTATAAAATAACCTCCTTCCACCCTATCAAATAGCACTTTTAAGGAGTTTCCAATTTTCTTTTGATTCAATTCGTGACTGATCCCTGATTGTAAATCCATAATGATGTCTGATCTTTCTTTTTTAAGAATTTGCGAAACGTCATCATTAAAGTTAAAGGCATGGGTGTTCTCTTCATGTGAATAGGCAAAGATCCCAAGACGGTCAAACCTACTACGCTGAACCCAATCGTACATCTCTTGAAAATCAGCATCGGTTTCTCCTGGATATCCTGCAATTAAAGTTGTTCTTAATGCTATCCCCGGAACCGTTTCTCTGATTTTGGCAATAAGTTCCTCTGTTTTTTCTCTTGTAATTCCCCTTCTCATTGCTTTTAGCATCTTTGTAGATCCATGTTGAAGAGGCATATCCAAATAATTACAAATTTTTGGATTGTTTTTCATCACATCTAGAACATCCATAGGAAACCCTGATGGGAATGCATAATGAAGACGTATCCATTCTATTCCATCAACCAGGCACAACTCCTCTAACAATTGAGCCAATGCTCTTTTCTTGTATAGGTCTAGTCCATAATAAGTTAAATCTTGGGCGATTAGCATGAGTTCTTTGACTCCCTTAGCAGCCAAGGTCTTCGCTTGATGAACCAGTTGCTCTATTGGCGTTGAAAGGTGTTTTCCTCGCATTAATGGTATTGCACAAAATGAACAAGGACGGTCACAACCTTCTGCAAACTTAAAATAAGCATAATGGCTAGGAGTGGTCAATAATCTTTCTCCAACCAATTCATGCTTATAATCAGCTTTTAGGGTTTTGAGTAGTTTGGGAAGCTCTCGTGTACCGAAAAAAGCATCAACTTCAGGGATTTCTGTCTCCAAATCAGCCTTGTATCTTTCGGACAAACAGCCTGTAACATACACTTTATCAACTGCCCCTTCCTTTTTTGCTTCTGCATATCGAACAATAGTGTCAATTGATTCCTGTTTGGCAGTATCAATGAAACCGCAGGTATTAATAATTACTACCTCTGCATCATCTTCTAATGATTCGTGCGTAACACTAAACTTATTTGCTTTAAGCTGCGCCATCATTACTTCTGAATCAAACGTGTTTTTTGAACACCCAAGAGTAACGACATTAATTTTATTTTTCTTTAAGGTTTTTGTCTTCATATTTGTGTTACAAAATTAAGTTACTTTCGCAAATAAGTATTATGATTCAACAATTTACTTTTGTTCTTTTATTATCAACGGCTCTTTTGAGCTGCAAAAAAGCAACGGTAATAGACCCTTATTTTTTCCAAAATGTAATTGAAAAGATTGACCTAAAATCCAAACTTGGACCATTTAAGAAAAGTGATAAACCTTTTAGGATTATTGATGCTTACATTGATGCCAATCTTTTGTATCTGCAAATTGAATATAAAGCGCCTTGTTCGGGAGAGGATTCATTTGAATTTATTGGAGGTCCTCTTTATTACGATGAACAAAATAGAGATGCGAGAGATGCTCATTTATATATTAAAAGCTCAAGCGAAACTTGTTCTATTATCAATGAAACAAAAATCATTGATCTGAGACCTCTTACAAGTGTTGAACAACGAGATGCGGAAGTGGTCTTAAATATTGGAGGATGGAGAACAAAGATGACTTATGTATATATCCCCCAGTAAAACAATTTTAAAAATGTAAACGAATACATTATGAAATCTCCAGAAACACCTCTTTTTGTCACCGGTATTGGAACCGATGTTGGAAAAACAGTAGTTTCAGCTATTCTTTGTGAATATTTTGGGTTTGACTATTGGAAACCGATTCAAACAGGAAAAAACTTAGGAACAGACAATGATACATTGAAAACGCTCGTGAGCAATAATAATTTTAAGTCATATCCTGAAGCCTATTTACTCGAACAACCATTATCCCCTCATGCAGCAGCAAAAATTGAAAATAAAAACATCAAGTTAAATCAAATTCAACTGCCAACAAATGATTCAAATTTGATTATTGAAGGAGCTGGAGGTTTATTGGTTCCGATAAACGACAACAATGAAACCATTTGCGACCTAATCATTGGATTGAAATGTCCCGTTGTTCTAGTGGTTAAAGAATACCTTGGTAACATCAACCATACACTTCTATCGTTGGCGTGCCTAAAACAAAAAAATATTCCGGTATTTGGAATTGTATATGTTGGAGACGAATTACCTGAAACGTCGAGTGTGATCGAAAATATGACTGGAATTAAAACCTTGTTTAGAGTTCCTTTGTTTTCATTGCTTAACAAAGATACTATCCGTAAATTTGCGATAGAAATTCAGAAATAGTTATGAGTATTATTGATGATAAAAAATTCATTTGGCATCCGCTAACCCAACATCAGATTCATCCAAATAACATTGTAATCAAAAAAGCAAAGGGTGCGATACTTTATGACGAAGACAACAATGAATATATTGATGCAATAGCTTCTTGGTACACCTGTATGTACGGACATTGTAACCCCTACATTACTTCTATGGTTTCGAAACAAATGCAGAATTTAGATCATGTTGTATTTACTGGATTTACTCATGAACCCGCAACGAAACTCGCTAAAGCTTTAATCAATATTCTTCCTGAGAACCAGAGAAAAATATTTTTTTCTGACAATGGATCGACGTCGGTAGATGTCGCTATTAAAATGGCCCTTCAGTTTCATTATAATCAAGGAGATAAAAGAAACAAAATCATTGCTTTTGAAAATGGTTTTCATGGAGATACTTTCGGAGCTATGTCGGTTTCTGGTCTTTCTGTATACAACGGTCCTTTTGAAGACTTTTCTCTGAATGTTGACAGAATACCTGTACCCAACGACTCAAATATTGAAGATGTAAAAAAACAGTTCATTGCTTTATCAAGCAAAGGAAATGTCGCTGCTTTTGTATACGAACCTTTAGTTCAAGGTGCCGCTGCCATGAAAATGCACAAAGCTGAACATTTGAATGAGCTTCTAAAAATTGCTAAGGAACATCATGTAATTACTATAGCAGATGAGGTAATGACAGGTTTTGGTAAAACAGGAAAGAATTTCGCATCCGAATTCATGACGCAACTACCTGAAATCATATGTCTTTCTAAATCACTAACTGGAGGTCTTGTACCTATGGCCATTACCAGCTGTTCTGAGCACATTTACAATGCCTTTTTAGGACCAAATATGGAAAAGGGATTTTTTCATGGACACACCTATTCAGCAAACCCTACCTCCTGCACTGCAGCTCTTGCAAGTATTGAACTATTGAATACTGTTGAAATACAAGAGAGTATAAAAAGAATTAAAAACTCTCATAAAACATTTATTTCTAGGATAGACAAACACCCCAAAGTAAAAAGCACCCGGCAGCAAGGCATTATAATGGCTATTGATTTTAATATTGAAATGGATCGATACGGAGATTTAAGATTTAAGCTTTTCGATTTCTACATGAGCAAAGGCGTCTATTTAAGACCTTTAGGGAATACTGTTTACATTCTTGCACCCTACATTATTTCCGAGGAACAACTTTCCAAAACTTACAATGCTATTGAAGAGAGTTTTAAATTGTTTGAATGAATTGATATAAACTATGGATGTAAATTACTGGAGCTTACGCTATCAAAAAGAACAAACAGGTTGGGATATTGGTGAGGCATCAAGACCTTTAGTTCAACTCTTTAAGGGATTTGAAGACAAAGAGGCTAAAATCCTAATTCCAGGATGTGGCAATGCTTATGAAGCGGAGTATCTATTTAACGAAGGTTATCAAAATGTTCATCTCATAGACATTGCCAAAGAACCATTGAATGACTTTATCAAAAGAAACCCCAACTTTCCTCCCGATCAAGTTCTTTTGGGAGATTTCTTCAAACATATCGGTAGTTATGACATTATTGTAGAGCAGACTTTTTTTTGTGCCATAAATCCTAAACTTCGATCTGTATATGTCGATAAATGCCATGAATTACTAAATCATGAAGGAAGAATTCTTGGTGTTTTGTTTAATCGAGATTTTGAGGGAGGTCCGCCATTCGGAGGAAACATTAATCAATACGAATCGTTATTCAAGCAAAAATTTTCAAATGTGAAATTCGAATATTCAAAGTATTCTATTGAGCCTAGAAGTGGCAGTGAAGTTGAATTTTTTTGTGAAAAATAATTAATCTATCAATTGTTTTTCTAGAAGGTATTTGATATGATAATCCACCAAAGGACCAACCGGTTTTTGAACAATAGAATTGATAACAATACCCATTTCTTTTCCAGCAATATCGAGCTCTTCCCTTAATAAAGCTGAAAGAGATCCTACGAAATGAACTGAGGTTTTTTCATAGTTTTCATAACAACAGACATGAACTTCTAGAAAATGCTTTAAACCGTTTACAATAAATTCACCAACAAATGGATTGTTTTTCCAATCAATTATGAAAGGCATAAATGACGCAATAAATACATTTGGATTGGGTTGTTTGTATACTCTATCAATAATTTCATCCTTACTTAATCCGAACCGTTCATCAAACGCATTGGATATCTCTTCCGGAAGTTTGTTATATAAGTAGCTGGAAATTAAAAATTTACCGAAATAGCTGCCGCTCCCCTCATCTCCTAGAACATAACCAAGTGCAGGCACTTCTTCAATTAAATCATTGCCGTCAAAATAGCATGAATTAGAACCAGTGCCTAGTATACATGAAATACCAGGACTTCCATCATAGGTTGCATAAGCGCAAGCCAACAAATCGTGTTCTACAATTATTTTCGCAGAAGTAAAAACACTGCTGAGTCCATTATGAACTATATTATTCAATTCCTCACTGGAGCACCCTGCACCGTAGAAATAAATTCGATCGATTTCATCAACAAGAGCAATCAATTCTGCATTCTTTCTTATTTCAGAATCTATAATCGCTGAAGAATGGAAATAAGGATTAAACCCTATTGTTTTGTAAAAACTTTGGTTATTTTTGTCATCAATCAAAACCCAATCACTTTTGGTTGACCCACTTTCAATGATAAAAATCATAATAAATATTTTAGCTGTGTGTCATTAACACACTTTCAAAGATATAATAAATTAAACAATATTGAGCGCTGAAAACAAAAATAAAGCATTAGAATTAAATCCAAACGTTTCTGTTGATTGCGTAATTTTTGGTTTTGACTTTGACCAACTTCATTGCCTAGTGATAGATAGTGGATTATCCAAAACTACAGGAAGATCGCGATTAGCAGTACCTGGAGATTTAATATACGATAACGAAACACTGGATGAGGCAGCCAAAAGAGTTTTAAAAGAGCTTACCGGTATCGATAATATCTACTTAGAACAGGTGGGTGCATTTGGAGACCCCAATAGAATGGGTAAAGAATCCGATAAAGAGTGGTTAAAATCATTGCGAGCTGAACCTGATGCAAGGGTTATTACAGTAGCCTATTTTTCATTGGTGAAAATGAATGATTTTAATCCAGAGGCGTCTTCTTTCGCTGAAAGCGCAGGCTGGGCTCCAATTAAGGAAATTGATGAATTGGCTTTTGACCACAGTGAAATTTTAGAATCTGCTTTGGGTCAATTGAAAAGAAAAATAAAAATTCAGCCTATTGGATTTAATTTACTTCCACAAAAATTTACTCTTAGTCAACTGCACAAGCTTTATGAGAGTATTTTGAACAAACCTTTAGATAAAAGAAATTTTAGACGAAAGATATTAAACCTTCAAATTCTTACTCCTCTCAACGAAAAACAAGTAGGAGTTCCCCACAAACCTTCTCAACTATTTGAGTTTAACGAGGAAAACTATCAGAAACTTTCGAGCGAAGGGTTTGATAATTTTGGATTTTAAATCACCAACTATTTCACTATATTTGTTAAGTAAGTTACAACACCTGTAACTATTGACCTATTCAATTTGTATTAACTGTAATTGCAAGTTTTGAAGAGACATGAATATAATAATATCATTGATGAGCTAAGCGCTCCCTTATATCGTTATGCGTTTCATTTTATGCGTAACGAAGAGGATTCAAAAGATATTGTTCAAGATGTTTTTGAAAAACTATGGATCAACAGAAAAAAGATTGAATTGGAAAAAGTAAAATCTTGGTTATATAAATGCACGCACAACGCGATGATTAATTTTTTAAACAAAAAATCACGCACACGCTACATGGATAGCCAATCACTACCAGAAAAAGCAACCATGCCAGATTCGAATTTTGAATCCATGCAAATGGTTGAAAGACTGGTTAATATTTTACCTCCAATTCAAAAAAGTATTATTCTGTTAAGAGACATCGAAGGCTACTCATACGGGGATATTGGACAAATACTTGATTTGTCTCCATCGCAAGTTAAAGTATACCTATTTCGTGCAAGAATGAAAATTAAAAAACAGTTAAAAGGATTGAATAAACTCGCATGACCACCCCAAATTATGACAACATAGACCGTTGGCTATTTGACTATGTCGAAGGCAATTTGAGTTCTGAGCAAGAATCATCCTTGGAGAATTACATTTTAAACCACCCTGAACTAGAGGTTGATCTTGATATGTGGAGAATGTCCAACATTAAAATGTCAGACGCTTTCGTCAATGATATAAATATTCCTCAGAAAACAGAACGATCTAATTCCTATCGCCTAGTTAATGTTTTCGGTGTTTTTCTTATTCTGTTAATCGGAAGACAAGTTCATTTTGACGAAATAATTGCCCCCTCAAATAAAGACGAATCACAGGTTTCTCAAAATGCCCAAAACAAAAGTATTGAATTGATAAAAGAGAATACCATACTCTCATCTAACATAATCGTAAATAGTGAAAATCGAAATGCTTATTCTTCGATAAACCCATCTTTAAATTCAATATTCAACATTTCGGATTTAAATGAACCTAATTCTTCCTTAAGTTCAATAGAAAATGCTTTCTCCAAACCAAGTAACATAGGAGACCCTTTTGATTTGAAGCAATTAATGATTGAAAAGTTAAATATTGACCTAGACCTTCAACTTCGCCCAAAAAACACGAATGAATTCATTAGTGACAAGTTAGAATTAAGAGAGAAAGAGATAGAATCACAAAGTAATGTTTCAAAATCTCTAGGCATTAAGGAAAAAGCCAAGAGAATCATTAATAAAATTGATCGATTACTCACTCAAACTGTTGCCTTAAGTAATTATAGAGACCACCATTACCTTATACCTCAAATATCGTCTATAGATGCGAATCTCAGCGCAATAGGATCAGTTTCTCAATCTAGATTTCAATCCATATCTAGAATCCGTTGGATGAACTCTAATCAGCGTAAACTAAGTCAACAAATCACATTTGACACCTATGCTCGGCCTATCAGATGCGGTCTCGGAGCCCAAGTAAATTATGATTATTTTTCAGATGGGAGCATTAAAGATTGGAATGGTGCTTTAATTGTATCACCCAAAATAGCACTAAGCAGAAATCTATTTCTAGAACCTGTGGCAAAACTTAAAATCGGTAACAAATTGTTAGACCGAGACAAAACAGAAAATAATTCATTGGCTATTTTTAATACTGATTCTCCTCAAGCCTTCTCTTATGATACCACCCAAAATATAGGTCGAAAACTATGGTATAGAGATCTTGACTTAGGATTAACCATAAACACGAATATCTTTTACATAGGAATACAAGCTTCAAACCTACTCAATCACTCTGAAAATATTTATCAAAACACCCAAAACACGAACTACCGTACACCAACAGTTTACAGTCTGTTTGCAGGAACACAATATGTATCAAGGAATGAAAAGCTTAGCTTTCACCCCTACTTTTATATGCGTTCTGTAAATAAAAACAAACAGTACTTTGGAGGTTTCTCTCTAGACTTGGATAAGTTTTATTTAGGAGCAGCAGCTGACTTTAACGATCAATACTCCGCTTCGGTTGGTCTATCTTTTGATAGATTCGCACTAATTCTACAATCAACAAATTCTTATATACCAGAACTAAATCAACATCTTTATACGCACCAATTAACCATTAGAATTAACTCTGAAATCAGTAAGAAAACAAGAAGGTACATAACATTTTAACCTATGAAAAAATTACTCTTTATTATTACATTAGTTCTTTTGAGTCATAATCTACAGGCTCAAGACCCTACCTTTACTCAATTTTTCTCTAATCCAATTTATTTGAATCCAGCATTAGCAGGTTCTTCTGGTTGTCCTAGAGTGTCTTTGAACTATAGAAATGAATGGCCTCAGCTTACAGGTAATTATGTCACCTACTCTGCCGCATATGACACCTACTCGAAAGGGGTTCAAGGTGGTATTGGTTTGATTGCT
>CAJQPH010000199.1 GCA_905480165.1 uncultured Flavobacteriales bacterium | reverse complement strand
GATGCAAAATGGTTTGTCCATGAGAGGCAATACCATCAATGTTTTTTTTTGAAATCTTATTCTGAGAAATAAAAATGTTAATCTGATTGGCAAAAAAGACACCTATGTTTTTATTTAGTATTTCAATCGCATCAATACCTAGAGAACTTACATTATTGAGATGCTCTAATAAGTCTGTTGGATAAGCTATTGTGTTTGTTTTCATGAGCTTATACCTGACTTTATTGTTTTCATAAATAAACTCAACATGTGCGATGTCTAATCCGTCAAGGGATGTACCGCTCATTAAACCAATGATTTCTTTTTTTAACATGGTGTATTTTTTCAACTACATCAATATTTCCGTAATTTTGTTAAAATTAATTTAAATTTTTCGTCAATATGAATTTTGAGTTATCAGAAGAACATAAAGCAGTAAAAGAAGCTGCTAGAGATTTTGCACAAAACGTATTAAAACCTGGTGTAATACAACGGGATAATGATCAACAGTTTCCTGCAGAAGAAATTAAGCAGCTTGGTGAACTTGGATTCATGGGGATGATGGTTGATCCAAAATATGGAGGAAGCGGAATGGATACCTTATCATATGTTCTGGCAATGGAAGAAATTTCAAAAATTGATGCTTCTACATCTGTATGTATGTCAGTGAATAATTCATTGGTTTGCTGGGGTCTTGATAAATTTGGAAACGAAGAACAAAAGCAAAAATATTTAACCGCCTTAGCGACCGGAGAGAAAATTGGTGCTTTTTGTCTGTCTGAACCAGAAGCTGGTTCGGATGCGACTTCTCAAAGTACAACGGCAATCGATCAAGGAGATCATTATTTGCTTAATGGAACGAAAAACTGGATTACGAATGGTTCTTCTGCTAGTGTTTATTTGGTAATTGCTCAAACCAATGTTGAGTTGGGTCACAAGGGAATTAACGCCTTTATCATTGAAAGAGGTATGGATGGCTTTATAGTTGGCGCCAAAGAAGATAAATTGGGTATACGTGGAAGCGATACACATACTTTATTATTCAATGATGTGAAAGTTCCAAAAGAAAATAGAATTGGAGAGGACGGGTTTGGATTTAAATTTGCGATGAAGGTTTTGTCTGGAGGGCGTATCGGAATAGCTTCTCAAGCTCTCGGAATAGCTGCTGGAGGTCTTGAACTGGCAACTGAATATTCAAAGCAAAGAAAAGCTTTTGGTAAGGAAATTTATAAGCACCAAGCCATTGCATTTAAGCTTGCAGATATGGCAACCGAAATTGAAGCAGCAAGAATGCTTGTATATAAAAGTGCTTTAGATAAGGATAATGGTAGAAATTATGACCAGTCGAGTGCTATGGCTAAGCTGTATGCGTCAAAAGTTGCCATGGAGCAAACAGTTGAAGCAGTGCAAATTCATGGTGGTTATGGTTTTGTGAAAGAATATCACGTAGAGCGTCTAATGCGAGATGCCAAGATTACTCAAATATATGAAGGGACATCAGAAGTTCAAAAAATCGTGATTTCTCGAGGTGTATTAAACGGATAATCTATATTAGTGCTTGGTTTTTATACAATCAAGAGTAAAATCGATATGGCCAGTTGAATTAGTAAGAGAATTATGAATTCCAATTACGGTGCCGTCTTTATCTATGACATAACTCACTCTACCTGGAATTAATCCAAACAGATTTTTAGGAACGCCAAATAACTTTCGAATCGCATTTTTTGGATCAGACAATAAATGATAGTTTAACTTGTATTTATTGTAGAATGCCCAATGACTTTTACTACTGTCCGATGATATTCCGATGACTTCGCAATCCAACTTTTTAAATTCATCGTATTGGTCTCTAAATTCACAGACCTCATTGGTACATCCAGGTGTAAAATCTTTCGGGTAAAAGAAAATGACTGTTTTTTTAATTCCAATTAAATCCTTTGAGTCAAAAGTCTTGCCTTCTTGATTCATTGCTTTAAATTGAGGACACTTTTCTCCTTTTTTCATATTTTCTTTAGACCTATTTTAAACCTATTTAATGCTCTTTCTCTTGCGAACTTATGATCAATAATTGGCTCAGGATAGTTGGTCGTGTCAAACTCCGGAATCCATTTTTTGATGTATTTAAATTCGCTGTCGAATTTTTGTTGCTGCGTCGTAGGGTTGAATATACGGAAATAAGGTGCGGCATCACAACCACTTCCTGCCGCCCATTGCCAACCACCAATATTACTTGCCAATTCATAATCGAGAAGCTTAGAGGCAAAATAGGCTTCTCCAAGTCGCCAATCAATGAGTAAATGCTTGGTTAAAAAACTAGCTACAATCATTCGAACACGGTTATGCATATAGCCTGTATGATTTAACTCCCTCATTCCAGCATCAACGATTGGATAACCTGTTTTACCAGAACACCACAATTGAAAATGACCCATGTTTTTTTCCCATTCAATCAAATCATACTCTTTTCGGAAGGAATTTTCTGATGAATGGGGAAAGTGAAATATGATCATTTGGTAGAAATCCCGCCAAATCAATTCATTTATGAAGGTTTCACTTAAATTTTCAGAATTATTTACGAGTTCTCGAATACTTATCGTACCAAATCTTAAATGAATACCAAGTCGTGATGTCCCATTTCTTGATGGGAAATCTCTACTGTTTTGGTAGGATTTAATGATTTTTTTTTCCACTTCTTTTTGAGGAATGGTCTTTGGAGCGTATTCAAATCCCATATTTTTCAATTCAATCAGATTTTGTTTTTCCTTTACCTGAATGAGGTTTTTAATCAATCCAAGAGTATTGTATTCTTGTTTTGGTTGATCAGAAAAAAGCATTTTCCATTTTTTTGAATAAGGCGTGAAAACAAGATAGGGTGTACCATCATTCTTTACGACTTCACTTTTTTCAAAAATCACGTGGTCTTTGGAGCCGATAAAATTGATATTTTGGTCGTTCAATATTTCAAATATCTTTTTGTCTCTTTCCAAAGCATATGGCTCATAATCTCTGTTTGTATAAACTCTTGTACAAGCAAATTTTTTTGCTATCTCTGGAATCAATTTAATCGGGTCTCCTGAATAAACCAATAAGTCAGAACCGTAATGTTGGTATTGTTTTTTTACACGTTGTATTTCATCATGGATAAAAGAAATTCGTGCATCCTCTTTATCGAGTTTACTTAGAATGTTTTCATCAAAAATAAAAACGGGTATGACCTGATCGCCGTTTTTTAAGGACTTGTATAAGCCGCAATTGTCCTCGATTCTTAGGTCTCTTCTATGCCAAAAGAGTGATGTTTCAGATCCCATGTTGTGGTAAGATTTATCTTGTGAGCTTATTTCCCGTCGTATTCGAAAATGTTATTTTCAGTTTCCCATAGTTTCAATCGAAGTTGAAACTTCTCTTCAATTCGAGCTCTTAGTATATTCCAAGAGGTTAAAATGATGTTCTCTGCTGTAGGAATTAAATTTTCGAATTCTGGACAGTCTAAATTTAAATTGCGATGATCGAAACGCTCTACAATCTCCGTATTGATGATTTCTTTAAGAATTTTCAAATCAATTACGTATCCCGTTTCAGGATCGATTTCTCCATCAATCCATACTTCTAAAACGTAGTTGTGGCCATGATAGTTGGGGTTATTGCATTTGCCGAAAACCGTATGGTTCTTGTCATCTGACCAATCTTTTCGAAACAATCTATGAGCCGCATTAAAACTTACTCTTCTGCATACTTTCATTATAAATGGTTTACTATTTGATTTAGGTGTTTTTCAATGATAATTTTGAACCACACCGTGTAATTTTCAGGATGCTTTTTGATATCTTTTTTTAAATCATTTAGGTCAACCCATTTGAATGCCACTGCTTCATCTGTATTCAGGTGAGGTGTTTCATCTGAACGACCAATAAATACATGATCCAATTCGTTTTCAATTAACCCGTTTGGGAACTCTGTTTTGTAAGTAAATTTAAAGGCGAAATTAAGTTTAGATTCAATATTCATTTCTTCCTTTAATCTTCTTATCGCGGCTTGCTTGGGTACTTCCATCGGAAATGGGTGACTGCAGCAAGTATTTGTCCATAGACCTGGAGAATGGTATTTTTCTAATGCTCTTCGTTGAAGTAGCATTTCGCTTTTTGAATTAAAAATAAATACTGAAATAGCACGGTGAAGTAAGCCTTTTTGGTGCGCTTCTAGTTTTTCCATGGAACCTATTGGTTCATCCTTGGGATTTACTAATTGAACTTCAATCATTGTTATAACATATTTAAGTTATGTCTAACGTAGGAAGTGACTAAAATCCGGGCTTTATTTCGATTTGGTAAACGAACACGCTCTTCTAGGATAACCTCAGCGTTTGTTCGTTTAATTTTTTTGAAGAGTTTGAAGTAATATTTATAGGCCATATACACTCCAAATCGTGCCTTTTTAGGGAGCATAAGGATTCCTTTGTAACCCAATTCAAAATCAACTTCTATGTCGTTTTCAATATTTTTCTTAACGGTATTATTAAAATCATTTAAATTGATTCCAGGAAAGTAAGTGCGGCCTAAGTCATTATAATCTTCGTTTAGATCACGTAAAAAGTTTATTTTCTGAAAAGCCGATCCCAGCTTCATGGCATATTTTTTGAGTTTTTCGTATGCAATGTGGTCTCCTTCTAAAAATATATTTAAACACATTAAACCGACAACTTCAGCTGAACCTAAAATATATTTATCGTATCCGTCTTTATTGTATGCTTTTTTATCTAAATCCATTTCCATAGATTTTAAAAAGGTGTCAATTAGTTCGAGAGGAATATTGAATTTGTTTACGACTTCTTGGAAGGAATTCAATATTGGATTTAATGAGATTTTTTTATCAATGGCCTCGTAAGTGTCTTTGGTAAATTTATCTAAAAGATAGGCTTTATCATGGCCTTCAAAAGAATCGACTATTTCGTCAGCAAAACGGACAAATCCATAAACTGAATAAATGGGGTCACGTAAATCATTATGTAAGAATCGTATTCCAATCGAAAAGGAAGTGCTATACCTTTTGGTCGTCATTTTACTCATGTCTCTACTTAATTGATCAAAAAGTTCTTTCATGAATTAGCTGTGGTTTTTGAGTATATATTTGGAAACAACTTCACCTGATATTATAGATGGAGGAACCCCAGGACCTGGTATGGTAAGTTGTCCAGTGTAATAAAAGTTTTTTAATTTTTTGTTGCGCATTGATGGTTTAAATACAGCGGTTTGTTTTA
>CAJQPH010000198.1 GCA_905480165.1 uncultured Flavobacteriales bacterium | reverse complement strand
ATCAAATATTACGATTTCTGGATCATGAATCATGGTTCTGCAAATGGATACCTTTTGTTTCATTCCTGTACTTAGCTTACCAATTCGTTTATGAGCAAATTCATTCATGTCTAATAAATCGAAAAGATATTTCTTTCTTTCAGTTAGCAGCTGATTTGAAACCCCGTAAAGTGATGCAAAATAATCTATTAGTTCATTTGCATTCAGTCTTGCGTATAAACCGGTTGAACCGGTTAAAAAACCAATTTTCCTTCTTGCTTCATCAGGGTGAGTGACTGCATTTATTCCTCCCATTATAATCGAACCAGAGGAAGGTGTTATAACTGTAGAAAGCATACGTAGCGTGGTTGTTTTACCAGCACCGTTAGGACCCAGCAAAGAAAAAATCTCACCTGGTTTACAATCAAAACTGATATCATTTACGGCAAAAGCAAATTTGTCAGTTGTTCCGGCTTCTTTTTTTTGTTCTTTATTTAAAGAAAATTGTTTTGTGAGATGTTCTACTTTAATCATTGCTTTAAACTTCTTTCTTCTCTGAGAATGGCTTTGTTCTTATTGGCCAATTGACCACAAGCCGCATCAATGTCTTTACCGCGACTTTTTCTAACGTTGACAATCATGTTGCGTTCTTCAAGGAACAAGGCAAATTGATCCACTTTTTCCGATTTGGCCTGCTTGAATGGTTCTCCATCAATAGGGTTGTATTCAATAATATTTATTTTACAAGGCACACATTTAGCAAATTCAGCCAATTCACGGGCATCAGAGATTTCATCATTGAAGCCATCAAAAATGATATATTCAAATGTCACTCTGGAATTTGTTTTTTCATAAAAGTATTGAAGGGCCTCGCGCAATGATTCAAGATTATTGGATTCATTTATTTCCATAATCTTATTGCGTTTTTCATCATTGGCTGCATGTAAGGATAAAGCAAGGTTAAACCTTACTTCGTCATCGCCTAGCTTTTTGATCATTTTGGAGATCCCCGCTGTCGAAACAGTAATCCTTTTGGGAGACATGCCAAGCCCATCTTCAGAACAGATCCATTCAATAGAATTCAATACATTTTTATAATTCAATAAAGGTTCGCCCATGCCCATATAAACAATGTTGGAAAGCGATTTTTGATATCTGTTATTTGCTTCATTTTTCAAATAAAAAACTTGGTCAAATATTTCTCCAGCTGTTAAATTCCGTAATAGCTTTAGACGTCCTGTAGCGCAAAATTCACAGGCAAGACTGCATCCCACTTGTGATGAAATACATGCTGTAGTTCTTTTTTTTGTGGGAATCAAAACCCCTTCAATAACACTTTTTGCATCTACTTCGAAGGCACACTTAATGGTTTTGTCTTTGCTGATTTGTTGGTCCTTAATGGAAATCTTATTGATCCTGAAATGTTCGTCTAAAAATTCTTGTAAATTTTTACCGATATTTTTCATTTCTTGGAAAGAGCCAACATTTTTTTTCCAAAGCCAATCCATAATTTGTTTGGCGCGAAATGAAGGAAAATCATTTGCTTTTAAATAGTCAGCCAATTCTTCAACAGAGAGGTCCCTAATTAGCTTCAATTTTGAATTCATGTCTTAACGATTGAGCATAACCGGCATTACCAGCATGAGCACATCTTCATTCTCTGAAGCTTTCGTTATTGGGGTTAAAATACCCGCTCTACTTGGCTCACTCATAGCCAGTTGAACTTCGTCAGAATCTAAATTATTTAACATCTCCACAATAAATCTTGAGTTAAAACCAATTTCTAAATCATCCCCATTATAATTACATGTTAGTCTTTCATTCGAGGCATTAGCGAAATCAGTGTCCTCTGCAGATAAAGAGAGCTCGGAGCCGACCAATTTAAGTTTGATTTGGTGTGTTGTTTTATTAGCGAATATTGATACCCGTTTAATAGAATTTAAAAACTGAAGTCGATCAATGGTGAGTACATTCGGATTTTCTTTTGGAATAACCGCTTCATAATTAGGGTATTTGCCATCGATAAGACGACAAACCAATTTCATTTCACTGAATGTAAAAACTGCATTAGATTGATTGTATTCCAGTGTTATTTCTTCCTTACCCGATAAATTTGCCTTAAGCATATTTAATGGTTTTTTCGGTAGAATAAAGTCTGAGCTGTCAGTAGACTTGGCATCATTTCTTTTGTATCGAACCAATTTGTGCGCATCCGTAGCAACGAAAATAATTTCGTTGTTAGAAAACTCACAATAAACACCAGACATCGCAGGTCGAAGCTCATCATTCCCTGCAGCAAACAATGTTCTATTTATTGCATTAGAAACAATTTCTCCCGAAATTTTTATCGTGCTTTGGTTTTCGATTTTAGGAAGCTTAGGGAATTCTGCTCCGTTAAAACCAGACATCTCAGCCCGTCCGTTGTCATATGAGATTTCAATTTTATGGTTATCTCCATTAACCTTAAAAGTACAGGGTTGATCCGGCAAGCTTTTTAATACTTCCAAGACCATCTTTGCAGGAACGGCAACTGAACCATCTTCCTCAGATTGCACCTCTACTTTGGTAATCATTGTAGTTTCTAAATCAGTGGCACATATTTCGAGTTTATTACCCTTAATCGAAAACTTAAAGTTGTCTAGAATAGGGAGTGTGTTACTCGAATTTAAAACTCCCGAAATATTTTGCAAGTGACGTAAAAGTGTTGCGCTTGAAACAATAAAATTCATTAGCTAATCATTTTATACAAAAATAACAATTCAGATGAGATAATTAGAAGTCTAATTACTAGATTTTAAGAAGCGTATTTAGAAGTAAAGTAAGTTCGTAAGAATACCTTAAACGCAACTCTTGTCATTATTGATAATACAAGGTTATTCGATCTTACAATAACATCATCTTTAAGGTCTATAGTATACAATAGCTGTTTCAAATCATTCTCGTTAAGAATTGGGGTTAATACGTTTTCTAATTGCTTGTTTGAAATGCATTTTTCGAGAGATTCTTTTTCAAGGAGTATGCCACTTAAGGCAAAATCTTTACATAGTTGCTCAAATGTTTTATTTCTGAAATCATGCTTGTCCCAAAAATGTAACATGAGATTTTTGAATTCTAAAGTTTCTGTGCTTGGGTTTTGATTATTCAATGTATATTCATGTCGATTAATATTCAGACAAAAATAAGAGTAATGATTAATGATAAACTCAAAAGCAATTGCGATAAGCTCCTGAATGAAGCCAGTCGGATTATTCCTGCTACAAGAAGAGATCTTTTAGATGAAGTGGCGGCATTTATGCGAAAAGAAATAGAAGCAGCAGCAACAGATAAGAGAGAGGTTTCAATGGTTTATTTATGTACTCATAATTCCAGGAGAAGTCATTTTGCCCAAGTATGGGGACACATTGCATCTGTGCTTTTTCAGGTTAAGAATTTGAAAACTTATTCGGGAGGCACTGTCGCTACAGAATGTCACCCCAATACAATCGCCGCCTTAAAGCACATTGGTTTTGAGATCAAATGTGAAGATATTTCGGCTACTAATCCTATTTACCATGTTTATTATAACGAGAATGATTTTATCGCTTGTTATTCTAAAGCGAATACAGATGAATCTATTCCGCAAACTGATTTCATTGCCGTGATGACTTGTTCTGACTCTGATGATAATTGTCCATTGGTTCCTGGAGCAAAAAAGAGGTTTTCTACGACTTACGACGATCCTAAAGAATTTGATGAAAGAGAAAATCCTGTTCCTCATTATGTTGAAAGGAGTCTTCAAATTGCATCGGAAATACTATATACCTTTCAACAGCTGTAATTTCATTTGACATCCTTGAAGATGTTCCAGAACTTATTGTCAGGAATAGGGGCGGTTATACAGATTTCTTCTTGTGTTGTGGGGTGATTAAACTTGAGCTCCCTCGAGTGTAAGCAGATGGACCCATCTTGATTTGACCTTTTACCTCCGTACTTTAAATCTCCTTTAACACAGCATCCAATACTTGAGAATTGAGCTCTTATTTGATG
>CAJQPH010000197.1 GCA_905480165.1 uncultured Flavobacteriales bacterium | reverse complement strand
AGAAGACGATTGGCATAATTTTTCAGCATTGAATTTTCCACCGGAACATCCCGCTCGAGACATGCAGGATACTTTTTTTATTCAGACGGGTGAGGAAGAGATTGCATTGAGAACTCATACGAGTTCCGTTCAGGTTCGCGTGATGGAAAACAACCGACCTCCGATTCGTACCATATCTCCTGGTAGGGTATACCGCAATGAAGCCATTTCAGCACGTGCTCATTGTTTTTTTCATCAAGTGGAGGGCTTATATATTGACGAAGATGTGTCATTTGCAGACTTAAAACAAACCTTGCTCTATTTTGCAAAGGAGATGTTTGGAGACAAGTCAGAGATCCGTTTAAGGCCTTCTTATTTTCCTTTTACAGAACCCAGTGCTGAGGTTGATGTTTCATGCACAATTTGTAATTCTAAAGGGTGCAATGTCTGCAAGTATACCGGTTGGTTAGAAATATTAGGGTGTGGAATGGTAGATCCGAATGTTTTGAACGCTAGTGGAATTGATTCTAAAAAATATTCTGGATTTGCATTTGGTATGGGAATTGAAAGAATCGCGCAGCTCAAGTATAAGGTCAATGATTTGAGGATTTATTCTGAAAATGACATTCGTTTTTTAAATCAATTTAAATCGGAACGATAACATGGCTTGGATGGTTTTAAGAGAAGAAAGTCAATTTAATCAGGAGATTTTAGGCGACACAACAGGTCGACATGTTGTTTTTAAACACAGTCCAAGGTGTGGCATATCTTCTTTTGCTCTAAAAAGTTTTGAGCGTTCAGATTATTTTAAATCATCTAATGATTCTCTATGGCTTTTGAATGTTTTAGAGTCAAGGGATCTTTCTTTACAGATTTCAAAAAACATGAATATCCGACATGAATCTCCTCAAATTCTTGTTTTTTTTGAGGGGAAAGTGATACACTATGCCTCACATTCAGATATAGATGCTGATTTAATTCAAGAATTGTCATAAAGAACAAAAATGAATAAACCTTATTTTATCCTGACTCTTATTTTTCTGTCAACGGTGTTCTTTTCTTGTACGGATACCTCCGAAAATGAGGATGATCAACTTATTGATTTTGGCTTTGAATCTAGTCGTATAAATTTTGCAGTCAAAAAAGATGCTACTCTCTCCTTTAACTGCAAAAATGCCAAGTTAATGGATGTCATAGAATTGTATGTGAATGGTGAGAAATATAAGGAATGGTCTAATCCATCATATACTGCTTTTGAGGTCAATATAAATCTGAATTTAGGAGTGTATTCCATGGAGCTTAGGGGGTATCAAAAAACCAAATTAATTTCTGCAGATGGCAGGAATTTAATTGTAAACGCCGCAGAAAAACCATTGGAATTGATATATGATTTAATAGGGAGCCATCCTCACAATTCAACCCACTTTACGCAAGGGTATGAATTTCATAATGGAAAACTTTTTGAATCAACAGGAAACCCGAATAACGACGGATCTACAAAAATTGCAGAGCTTAATGAAAAAACAGGCTTATCGATCAGGGAAAAAGGACAGCCTAATCCAATTTTTGGTGAGGGCATAACCATTTTAGGATCGAATATATACCAGGTATCATGGCAAAATCAGAAGTGTTTTGTGTATGATTTGAATACATTTGAGCTGGATACCATGTTTATTTATCAGGGAGAAGGTTGGGGGCTTTGTAATGATGGTGAATCTATAATTATGTCGAATGGAACCCATGAATTGGTATACAGAGATCCTTTTAGTTTTAAGATAATCAAGAGGGTTTCGGTTCACACGGATAAAGGAGTAGTTACCAATTTAAATGAAATAGAATATCATAATGATCGGGTTTATGCCAATGTTTGGATGAGCGAACAGCGTCGCCAACAGGACCCTGGTGTTGATTTAACCAAGATCATGGAAATAAATCCAAAAAATGGAACTGTTACAGGAATTCTTGATATTAAAGGCTTGGTTCAAAAGTCAAACAAAAAGGGTGTCCCAAATGGAATCGCATATCGAAAATCAAGCAATACCTTCTGGCTTACTGGTAAATACTGGAATGAAGCTTATGAAGTTCAGATTAAATCTAAAAGTATACAGGGAGCACGTTAAAATCACCTTTATTGTATATTAATGTCGGAAAGGGGATTTTAAGGCAGTTGATGATTTCAAATAATGAAGTTAAAAACTTAGATTTCACATCCAACTCGGTTAAGTCCACATCCAAAGAGAAAAGAAATTCGCGACTACTCTGATAACCCATATAATCTCTAGAATCACCCTTTAGTCTTCCATTAATGCTATGTCCAAAACTTAACATGAGCCATTTTGGCCAAGAAGAAACCCCTAGGTTTCCTGGTGAGAAGCAAATCCAATAGGATTGACCATTGTAATCTTTTAAAATTGATTCTAACGGATTCTTGCCAAGAATTTCCGGGCGGATTTCAGAAAAGCGGGTAGGGTGAAATGAAAATTTGGGTTGAAAAATTTGTTTGGAAAAATACTTTTCTTGAAACAAAAATAATCCCGATCCAATAAGATTGGCTCCCATATCACTGATAGAAAACCCCCAATCAGAACTAAAACCATCCATAATTTCAATGACACTCATATATCCTAAAGCAACAGAAGCGGATAAGAGTCTGCTTTTTTGAGTTGATAGGCCACTCCACTTATAAACATTACTCATTGTTTTTGTCAATTCATAAGCAGAAATGGCATGACCAAACTTATCCATTTGCATCCAGTTCTTAGAGTCGTCAAAAAAATGGAAGGGCTCTTGAGTCTCCTTACTGTACCAAAGCTGTTGAAGTCCGATAAGACTCCCAATAGATACCGCTCCTATAGCTGAGTTTGCTATTAAAAATCGTTTTGGATTTGTTTTTGTAGTTTCATTTATCTGAATTTGAGCTGTCGAATTACATTGAACAGAAATAAAACAAAGAAAAAACAGAAATCTCATGATTCGAATTTAGAGAATAATATCTATAATATTGCGTTTGAAATATACACTTCTATTAAATAAAATAAATTTTACATGGTTAAAAACAGAAAAGATTGGAATGACATTAAAAGTAATGACAGTTGGTCAATATTTAAAATAATGTCTGAGTTTGTAGAAGCCTATGATAGAATGGCAAAAATTGGGCCCTGTGTATCAATTTTCGGTTCTGCTAGGACAAAAGAAGATAACCCATATTATAAATTGGGCGTTAACATAGCAAAGGATTTGTCGGAAAGAGGATATGGAATTATTTCTGGAGGGGGGCCTGGGATTATGGAAGCTGCTAATCGAGGAGCTCAAGAAGGAGTAGGGGCATCCGTAGGACTTAACATAGATTTGCCATTTGAGCAAAACCACAATCCATATATCGATCCTCCACATAATCTAGAATTCGATTATTTTTTTGTGAGAAAGGTGATTTTTGTAAAATATTCACAGGCTTTTGTGATAATGCCTGGAGGGTTTGGCACCCTAGATGAACTATTTGAGGCCTTAACATTAATCCAAACTAAAAAAATAGCCAGGCGTCCAATTGTTTTGGTTGGAACGGACTATTGGCAGGGTTTAACCTCATGGATAAAAAAATCCATGCTTAATGAGGAAAATAATATTTCTGAATCTGACTTGGATTTATTTAGGATGGTAGACTCCTCCGAGGAGGCCGTTGAGTATATTGAGGAGTTTTTCCGAACAAACTCTTTAACACCCAACTTCTAATTCTTTAAAAGACTTTATATTTACACAGTGAAAGAAAAACTTAAATTATTTTTTCAAAAAAGAATCTTTATTGTTTTTAAACAATTTGTTTGGTCAAAGTTTTTTTTGATCAACATCGGGATTGCCATGCTTTTTTATTTTATTGGTGTTTTTTCAGTGATAAAGTATCTGGATATTTATTCCAATCATGGAGAAGAAATTGCTGTTCCAAATTTGTTGGGTAAAAAATCGTCAGAAGCAAAAATGAAGCTTGAAGAGCTTGGCCTGAGTTATGAGATTTTAGACAGTGTTTACGATCCGGATTTGCCCAACGGAATAGTCAAACAGCAGATGATTGAACCAACCTCTGTATCAAAAGTTAAGGTTAAGGAAAACCGCATCATTGGCTTAAGGCTTTCAAAAAAGACAGATCTTACCGAAATGCCTAATTTGGTTTTTAAGCATATTGATTTTGCTCGAGGTATTCTTAAAAATAGAGGTTTTGATTCCCAGATTGAATACAAACCGACTAAAGAAGCGAATGGTTCAGTTCTTGAACAATTATACAAAGGAAAACCTGTTCCTCAAGGTAAATTCATTCCGATTGGTGCTGAAATCACTTTAATTGTTGGGAAAAATGAAGTTGGCGTATTAACGAGTCTTCCAAATGTGGTTGGCATGAATTATCAAGATGCTTTAAACCTATTGAGTACTAGTGGATTGACCTCAATTTCAACCATTTGTAATGATTGTGAGACTATGCAGGACACATTAACCGCAGTTGTTTTCGGTCAATCTCCCGAATTCGTTCCTGAAAAAACGGTAGAACGTGCTCAACAAATTGTCATACTCATTAATTCAGGGGTAAATCAAATTGAAGAACCAATAGAATGATGTTAAAAAACTGTTTTATCTCCTTTTTAATCTGTTTTATGTGTTTTTCGTTTGAAGCACAAAATCTAGAAATAGGGCCAATAACCACAAACCCTCATGTTTCTGCTGAGCATATATTGAAGAGTGTGTCAATTGATAGCACTTTCATTTATTTTACGGACACGATAACCCTTCCGTTTTTTGATAATTTCACCGTCAGTAAAATACAAGACTATGTACCCGATTATTTAAATCCATCAACTACAAGTGAATTGTATTATTTGCTTTTAGATCAATCAACAGGGTTGCCTATTTCCAATGAGAATTACTTCACAAATCAAGTCACATTTCATCGCTACATTGACCTCGCTAATGATACCTATTCGGATACTATTTTTACTCCATTAAACGCAGATGTTGCGGATTTCACTTCTTACCCTGTGCAATATTCTTCTTTGACATTATATCCGCCGTATTATATTTATGATACGATTGGGGTGAATAATACCCCTGATACGATTTGGATTGAGGACCCGCCATATTATCAAGATTCAGTCAGACAGTTCTTTATGTCAGTGTCTGATACAGAAAAATTATGGGTAGATAATCATGTTTATCA
>CAJQPH010000196.1 GCA_905480165.1 uncultured Flavobacteriales bacterium | reverse complement strand
GAGGCAACTAGAGAACGACTTCTCAAGGGTTTAAATGAAATCAATAGTGAGAAGGTAGACAACAACCGGTTTGAACAAGAGATGATTTTTTATATTGAAAAGTTAGATATTGCTGAAGAAAAGATGCGATTGTCAAATCACCTAAGTTATTTTGAAGAGACGCTAGCACTCCCCAATTCTGGTAAAAAACTAGGATTCATTGCACAAGAAATGGGTAGAGAAATAAATACAATAGGCAGCAAATGTAACCATTCAGAAATGCAGCGCAGAGTTGTTTTGATGAAAGACAGTTTAGAGAAAATAAAAGAACAGGTTTTAAACACTTTATAATAGTGAATAACAATCGAACGATAGATGGTAAGGTAATTATCTTTTCAGCGCCTTCTGGAGCGGGAAAGACATCTATAGTGCGCGCACTACTTTCAAAAATAGCTTCCCTTGAGTTTTCTATATCGGCATGCAGTCGCGCACCCCGGCCCAATGAAAGTCATGGAAAAGATTATTTTTTCATACCCGCGCAAGAGTTTAAGCATAAAATTTCGAGCGGTGATTTTTTGGAATGGGAAGAGGTGTATACAAATCATTTTTATGGCACATTGAATTCAGAATTATCTCGCATTTGGTCGGAATCAAAAATTGTAATATTTGATGTCGACGTAAAAGGGGGTATAAACATTAAAGAAAAGCTCGGAGATGCGGCCTTATCTGTTTTTGTTATGCCGCCGAGTATCGATGAGCTGGAAAAAAGACTCCGGTCGCGTAAAACTGAAAGTGAAGACAAAATCCAGCAGAGAATATCAAAAGCTAATGAAGAGCTAGATGATGCAAAGCATTTTGATGTTGTACTAGAAAACGACAATTTTGACATTGCTGTCGAAGAAGCCGAATCAATCGTTCAAAATTTTATTGATAGATGAATATAGGTCTATATTTTGGAACCTTTAATCCCATACATGTTGGCCATTTGGTTATAGCCAATTACATTGCAGAGCAGACGGATTTAGATGAGGTTTGGTTTGTGGTTACTCCACAAAATCCTTTGAAAAATAAAAAGAGCTTGCTAAAAGACAGTCATCGATTGGCGATGGTTAGAGAGGCGGTTTATGATTGCCCTAAACTGAAGGCATCGGATATTGAATTCGGCTTGAGTAAGCCAAATTACACGGTGAATACACTTGCTCATATTATAGATAAATATCCAACCCATTCTTTTTCATTAATAATGGGAGAAGACAATCTTCGGAATTTTCATAAATGGAAAAACCATGAGAACATCCTCGAGAGCCATTCAATATATGTTTATCCTAGGGTTTTAACCTCTCAAGAGGAAGAGGAGTCTAAAAGTCTGAATAACGACCAAATAGATAAATTAAAAGCGAAAAAGAACATCATTTATTGCGATGATGCACCAGTTATGAAGGTGTCTGCAAGCTTTATTAGAAAGTCTATAAAAGAGAAGAAAGATGTACGGTTTTTATTATCGGAACCGGTCCATAAATATGTTGAGGAAATGCATTTTTATAAATAAAAAAAGGAGACAAAAAATGCCTCCTCTTTTACATGTTGTAGAAACCGTTTATTCTTTGATAAACTTAATGGTATCAAGTCCATATTTGTGAGCTACTTTAACAAAGTAAACACCACTTTGAACTTGAGATAAATCGAAATTGGTATCATTCGAAGTTTCCATGTTACGATAAAGAACCTCTTTTCCTTCAATATTAACTATTGAGATTTCAGAAGCCTCCATTGTTGAAGTTATTCCATAAACAGAAATACTTTCGGTTGCAGGATTTGGAGCAACTTTAATGGGCTCAATAATGTTTTCAATTGTTCCAGTTGAACCAACTTCAATTCGATACCCGCCAAAAGTAAGTGGTTGAGTTACCGGTGTTTCAGGAAGTCCTGGAAACAAAACAACAAGGATCACTCCTTCAACAGTTATGCTTACCTCATAAACTCCCGCATCTGCAGTTGTTCCAAAAACGTTGGCACATCCATTTTCGCCACCTAAATATTCACATGTAGAAACATTACAAGCGTAATCGTAGCCCGCAGGTAAACCATCTACACTTGACACTTTGAAACTCTGAATTGGCGAGCCAATAAATGCATCTAAAGCGGGATCACCACCAGTAATATCCGCCGAAACCTCAGAAGGAACTTTAAAGTTTAGATCTGAGGAATAAGCCACATTAACCTCTGCAGGAGGAAAATTTGTAGTTGTGTCAGGCCAAATCCCGTAAGTTGAATCAGCAAAATTAGTTCCTGGAGTACAGGACTGTGCGTTTACTTGCGCTGCAAATAAAAATATTGCACAAAAATAGAGTAGAATTTTTTTCATATAAATCAGTTTAGAATGAACTCAAAAATATGCTTTTTTTAGTTTACACCAAACGATTTTGAGTCTTTTAATTAGAAACACCTTAATTTAAATTACTTTTGATTATGATTTTATACAACGTTACAATTAGCATAGATCAAAGCTGTGAGGATGAATGGTTGG
>CAJQPH010000195.1 GCA_905480165.1 uncultured Flavobacteriales bacterium | reverse complement strand
CTTGACAGTCTTAATGAAAATAGAATCTTTAGCGGAAGACTCACCTATGATAAAGGTGCTGCAATTATTCACTCTATGCGTTACATGATTAATAATGATGCTCAGTTTTTTCAAATATTGAAAGACTTTCAAAATGCATACGCAGATGGGACTGCATACGGGGTTGACTTCAAGAATGCACTTGAATCTGCTTCGGGGATGGATTTTACTGACTTTTTCGAGCAATGGTATTTTGGTGAAGGCTATCCGACCTATTCTATCGAATGGGAACAAATTGAATCAGACCTAAGCATTCAAATCAACCATACAAGTTCAAAACCCAATATAACTCCAACATTTACAAGTGACCTAGATGTGAGATTCCAAAGACTAGGACTTCCCGATACCACAATTCGTTTTTCAATATCAAGTAATAACGAAGTATTTAACATTGATGGTATTGGTTCTATAACTGGAGTCATAAGTATAGACCCTGAAAACTGGATAATAAATGAATCAGGATCAATTACCGGAAACGATATCACAGGATTAAACCCTGTAACTGATGTAGAAAAAATATACTTTAGCCCCAATCCATCAGATGGTGTTTTTTACATTGAAAATTTAAATTCTCTTGCACATATTATTGTCAGGGACATGAATGGGAAAATCAGAAAGCAAAAGGATGTATTGCCATGAGAATTGATAAATATTAAAGAATTAGGTAAAGGGTCTTATTTAATTGAATTACAAATATCTAAATACGTGAAAAAGATAAAACTGATCACGTTTTAACCCCTTACTCACTCAAAGCTCCTTCTTTCAATGAGAAAGGAGAAATCAAAACCCTTTTTACATTTAATTGCTGTAGTACCCAACGTGTTTTCACAGCCGCAAAAGGAGCCATTTTTTTTCGAATAGGAATGATAAACTCATTTTGGTTTCGTTCATCTTGAGTTGAAAAAATCAAATCATCCAGCGACTCCATAAATGGTTGAACTTCAAGCTCCATTGTTTCTGTAGAAAACGGATACCTTTTCTTATGAATCAATTCGTAAAAAGTTTCAAAGGTACCTGATGAACCGATAAGGCACTCCACATTTTTATTCAAGAAAAATCCTTTCGATTCATTTTCAATATAGCTCTCAATCTTTTCCACATCTGATTTCGTAAAAGGATCGGAGCAAGAGAAAGTTTGATAGAGTCTAGAAACACCTATCTTCAAAGAGATAAGGTCACCAATACCATTTTGATTCGCGCGAATAAACTCTGTGCTCCCTCCTCCAATATCCATAATCATTGATTCCGACTGAAAGTCGCAACACATTGAAACACCCTGGAAGATAAATTTGGCCTCTTGCTTGCCATCAATAATCAAAACATCTCTACCCACCTCTTTTTTAACAAGCTCTAGAAAGGCTAAGGAATTACTCGCCTCTCTTACTGCTGCTGTTGCAATAAGCCTGACGTCGGCAACTTCAAATTTCTTGATTTTAATCTCAAACTCGATGAGTGCTTCTATTGCTCGAAACATTGCATCTTCAGTTATTACTCCTTTCGTTATACCCCCCATTCCAAGAGCCACGCCTCTTTTGCTTGAATAAACAATCTTTAATTCCTCGGGTGTATGTTCGGCTATTAATAAATTAAAGGTATTGGTGCCAATATCAATAACACATTTTCGCATTAATCAGATTTAAGCCAAGTAAATATTTTCTTTAACGATAGTGTATGGCCATATTCCAATATACCCCCACGAAAGATTCGACTCGCAATATAAAGCATTAGGCATGCTGAGACAAAAAGAATAATCAGAGAAACAATGAGAAGGTAGCCCGTTCCTTCTGGATATCCTTGACAAATTTTCACCATCAAAACTACGGGTGATGTAAAGGGAAAAAACTGGCAAAAGCTAGTGAAATCTGACTCAGGATGTAATACTGTAAAATAACCTGCATAAAGGGAAAACAATAATAATGCAATAATAGGAATTGAAAATTGTTGACCATCACTCTCTGAACCTGTTCCTGCTGCTATAAAACTGAAAAATGAACCATAGAAAAAATAAGCCAAAACAAAAGTGATGAAAAAAACAGGTAAAATGACTACTAGACTGAGTCTATCATAAATAAGTTCAATCATTTCATTTTGATGTAAATCATTGAACTGACCATATAAAACATCCGTTCCCTCATTAAGCTGCATATGGATGTAATCGTCCGACATAAAAAATTCTGTAAAAATATAATTTTGAAAAATCCATAAACCTAGTCCAACGATACTGAACCACACAAAAAGTTGGAATACGGCAGAAAGCGCGATACCAATCATCTTTCCAAGCATCAACTGTCGGGGCTTTACCACAGATACAAGTACTTCTACAATTCGATTTGATTTCTCCCTTGAGATGCCTCTTAATATTGACATTCCGAACATGAGAATGAACAGAAATATCATAAACCCAAAGAATAATCCAGCCCACCCTTCTGTATTTGATTCTATACCTGTTGGATCATCAATATTTCGAAAATCCATATTTAAGGGTTGTTTGATTTGACGAAACCGGTCCACTGTAAGATCAGTGAATTCTTTGACCATCACCTCTTCAACTCGCCTCTCCACATTAAATTTCATTACATTTTTAATATCAGCTGACAAAAAATCTCTGTAGAAGACAAACACTTTTTTATTATTGAGGACCTTTTCATTAACCTCGACTAAAACATCATATTTTTGATAATCCTTCCCTTTCTTGAAATCACCTAATTCAAGATAACCATCTATAAAGTAATAGTTTACACTTTTACTTTCCTTGGATGAAATCACACCATCCATAATGTTTCCGGGGTCAGCAATTAAAACATTCAGCTCTTTTTTTCCTTCATCGTTCGCTTTAACAAGGAAATAAGCAAGAGTCAAAACCATTAATGGCCCAATCAAAAGCATCATAAGAAAGGATCTATTCAAAACCCTTTCCCGAAACTCGCGCATTGCTATAATCCAGCTTTGTTTCATTGATTTACTTTTCCGTTATTCACCAATTCTAAAAATATTTCTTGCATGTTTGGTTTCTTCCTAGAGACATATTCTATACTGACATGCCCTTTAAGGTTAGAAATAAGATCATCAACAGACCTCTGCCCTCTCTGAGCGAGCAAGGCTTCAAATAACTCCTCCTCTATTTCATCCTGATCTACCAATTCAAAATCTGTCCATAAGGCATTGGCAAATGCCATTTTTGTGCCTCGATATCTAACCACAAATTCTGTGGAATGATGTTTTTTGTTCAATTCAGAAAATGATGAATCTGCTATTTTCACCCCATGATTCAATAATAAAACATTAGAGCATACATCTTGAACACTTTGCATATTGTGTGTACTCAAAAGAATCGTTTTGCCCTTGTTTTTAAGGGCATTAAGCTCTGACATGATTAAATCGACATTAATTGGGTCAAAACCACTCAAGGGCTCATCCATGATGATGAATTCGGGATCATGAACCAAAGCCGCAATAAACTGCACTTTTTGAGCCATTCCTTTCGATAAAGAATGGATTCTTTGGTGCTTCCAATCCTTAACCTCAAATTTATCTAACCAGTAATCAATTTGTCGCTCGCTATCTGTTTTTGTCATACCTCGAAGACGACATAAAAAGGAGAGTTGATCTTTAACAGACATCGCCTTATACAAACCTCTTTCTTCTGGTAGATATCCCATTAATTTTAAATGAGATGGATTCAGTAATTCACCTTTATATCTGAGGTGTCCTGAACTGGGAAGAATCATTTGATTGATGATCCTAATAAGAGTTGTCTTTCCCGCTCCATTTGGACCAAGTAAACCCGTAATTTGACCACTTGGTATATGGGCTGAAACATTGTTTAATGCAAGCTTAC
The DNA here is from genome assembly GCA_905480165.1 of uncultured Flavobacteriales bacterium. Lineage (GTDB taxonomy): Bacteria > Bacteroidota > Bacteroidia > Flavobacteriales_D > Crocinitomicaceae > UBA952. The sequence goes on along the minus strand of CAJQPH010000195.1, from coordinate 7,720 downwards.
GTTGATAAGATTTTGAAACTTCACAAATTTCAATCATAGTATCGTAATAATACAAAAAACTTGATTAGTTAATCCGCATCATTCCAAGTTTCTTTCAACGAAGTCCATTTGAATATTCGTTTATAAATCAAAAATAAGATAGGGAAAACGGCCAAAGAAATGAGTAAATCAAACCAGCTTAGCTCAGGAGGTGCCGTATTGACATAAATCGCATTGGTTTGAAATACTTGCCAGTCATTGGAAATCAATAAAGCCATAAATATGTTATTTGCAGCGTGATAACCTATAGATAACTCCAGTCCATTATCATACATCGCTAAGAGTCCTAAAAACACTCCAGAAGCCACATAATACAAGAGGACATGATTTCCAATAGCCGCAATCTCTGGATTCCCTAGGTGCATCAAGCCGAACATAATACCTGATAGAATCACAGCATGCTTATTAGATCCTATTTTCATTTTTAATCCCTGCATTAAATATCCACGAAAAATAAGCTCTTCAATCGTGGTTTGAATGGGTATGATGAGCAATGCGATAATCACAAGTACCCAAAATTTAGAAAAGTCAAAACTCCAAATATAGGAGTCACTATAATAGATCTCGAAAAATGTTGTAATTGATAAAACGGAAAGAATCAAGAAAAAGCTAATTAAAACCCGCTTCCAATCAAAAGAATGTCTTGCTGTAAAAATAGACCTAATAGATCTCTTGTGAATATATTTAATCGCCAATAGAAATGCGAAAAAAACCATAATAAAAGGAAACATGAGCCAAAACAAGACTCTATTCTTGCCTAAAACGGAAACAAAATGATCCATTGTAAGACCTGTTCCATCACCAATGGTTTCGTAAAAGCTATAATTGATAGATAAACCAAATGAACCTAAAATATAGGCCAGGAAAATAATTGAAATGGTCAAAACAAAAGGCTTTACACCTATGTCACCTGTTTTGCCCTGATCAATATATCTCATCATGAGAACATGTCACGCATTTTGGTAAAGAAGCCCTTATCCTTATTATCAGGATTTGGAATAAAGTTTGCGGAATCTTGAAGTTTTTCAATAAGCTCTTTTTCAGATTTTGTCAATTCAGTAGGCGTCCATATATTAATATGCACAAACATATCACCAGAACCATAGCCCTGAACATTAGATAAACCTTTACCTCTTAGTCTTAAAACCTTACCACTTTGAGTTCCAGACTCGACCTTAATCTTTGCCTTTCCCGAGATCGTTGGCACTTCAACACTTGCACCTAAAACGGCATCCATAAAACTCACAATGGCCTCGTAATGAACATTATCACCATCTCTTTTTAATTCAGCATGTTCAACTTCTTCGATAACCACCATCAAATCACCCGGAACGCCGTTAAAAGGACCAGCATTGCCTTTTCCTCTTACGCTTAGCTGCATCCCCTCTTCAACTCCCGCAGGAATCTCAATTTCAATAACCTCTTCTTGTCTTTTAAGACCATTTTGATCAGCGCCTGCAGGTTTTTTATCAATCATTTTACCTGCTCCATGACACACGTTACATGCGGACTGAGTCTGCATTGCACCGATAAAAGTTTGTGCCATTCTGGTTATCCTACCTGTACCCTTACAATTGGAACAAGTCTTAAAAGTTACACCTTCAGCATTAACGAGTTTATTGACCTTTATTTTTTTCTTGACCCCATTAGCGATATCTTCAAGTGTCAATTTCATTTTTACGCGTAGATTCGAACCTTTTACCACACGAGATCCTCCGCCTCTACTTCCTCCGAAGCTTCCTCCAAAAGCACCTCCAAAAACATCACCAAATTGAGAAAAGATATCATCCATATTCATTCCGCCGCCGCCGCCGCCGAATCCTTGGCCCATCCCTGCATGACCATATTGATCATATCGGGATTTTTTTTCGGCAGAGCTCAACACTTCATATGCCTCAGCTGCTTCTTTAAATTTATCCTCAGCCGAAGCATCACCAGGGTTTTTATCTGGATGAAATTTTAAAGCTAATTTTCTGTAGGCTTTTTTAATCTCTGACTCTGAAGCACTTTTAGAAACGCCTAAAACCTCATAATAATCTCTCTTTTGACTCATATACTTCAGTTTATTGTCCGACTACTACTTTAGCGTAACGCAAGACTTTTTCATTTAAAAAGTAACCCTTTTCTACATCATCTATAATCTTGCCTTTAAGCTTTTTATCTTCTGTTGGCATATTGGCAACTGCTTCATGAACTTCGGGATCAAAAACTTCGCCTTTTGAATCCATTGGTTTTAAACCCTTTGTTTGAAGAATACCTTTGTACTTATTGTAAATCAAAGAAAAGCCTTCTTTAATAGCAACAACATCTTCTGATCCTTCATTATTGGTGATGGCACGCTCAAAATCATCTATGACAGGTATCATATCTTTTAATAAATCAGCATTTGCATTGTTTATGATATCTAACCTTTCCTTGTTTGTTCTTTTTCGAAAATTTTCAAATTCAGCGTAAAGTCTCAAAAAACGATTGTTCAGGTCATTATATTTATCTTCTGAAGTCTGACCCTCCTCCTCTTTTATGCTTGTGTCAGATTGATTTTCACTTGCTTCACTTACAGTCTCTTCATGTTTTTTAGAAACATTTTCCTTCTGCTCTTTCTCAACTTCTTTTTCTTTCTTGTTTTTTACTGCCATAGATACTTTGTTTAATGCATATTTAACTGACAAAGAACTTGCCACAATTGTTTTTAAGACATGCTGTCATATAATTGTCTATTTTGTACGCAAAAGTGTCAGAATTAAGTTGAGAATCAAAATAAAACAAAGCAAATATCCATATGTTTTCGGAGGAGTTTCAAAAGATAGTTGAATTTAGAAGAAGCAATAGAGCTTACAATTCAGAAATTGATGTAGAAGATGAAGTGATAGAAAAAAGCATCAAAAGAGCCATTTTAGCTCCAAACAGTAGCAACATGCAGCTTTGGGAATTTCATTGGATAAAATCACAAAAAGAGCTAGATAAACTGACCCCTTTATGCTTGAATCAGTCCGCAGCAAAAACCGCAAAACATATGGTTGTTTTTGTCACACGAAAAGACCTATGGAAATCAAGGGCCAAATGGAACTATGATAAAATAGTAAAGAGTATTGAGGGCAAGCCTGGTAAACTTCAAAAAGGAGGTTTAAACTATTATAAAAAGCTCATTCCTTTGGTTTACATGAATGATCCTTTTTATATGCTGACAACACTAAGAAAAACAATCAGCTTTTTTGGCGGCTTAAGAAAACCTTTTTACCGAATGGGTGGCAAAAGTGAGCAAAGAATCGTAGTCCATAAATCTTGCGCTTTAGCTTCACAAAATTTTATGTTATCTATTGCTGCTGAAGGTTATCATTCTTGTCCCATGGAAGGATTCGACAACAAACGTGTAAAGAAAATGCTCAACCTTCCTTATGGTGCAGAGATCAATATGATTGTTTCTGTAGGGAAAGGAACAGACAAAGGAGTTTGGGGACCCCGATATAGAGTTCCATACGAAGAAGTCGTATTCAAAAGGTAAGTTACTCCTCTTTCTTTTTAGAGCTAGATTTTTTGGATTTACTTTCCTTTTGATGTAAAACATCTAAACCGTCTTTTGAAGAATTTAAATCCAATTTTATTTTCTCTCCTTCTTTAAAATTTGATTTAATTATTTCTTCAGCAAGAGGATCCTCAACAAACTTCTGAATCGCTCGTTTCAGAGGTCTTGCACCGAACTTTTCGTCATAGCCATTGTCAACGATAAAATCTTTTGCTTTATCAGTAAGTTTAACATTGAATCCTAAAGCCAGTATTCTATCGTAAAGCTTCTTTAATTCTATATCAATAATTAGATGAATCTCTTTTCTTCCTAACGATTTAAACATAATCATATCATCGATTCTATTCAGAAATTCAGGAGAAAATGCTTTGCGTAATGCCTTTTGAATAACAGATTTAACATTATCTTCTTTAGACTCTTGCTGAGCTGAAGTTCCAAAACCAACACCTGTTCCAAAATCAGCCAATTGACGTGCACCGATATTCGATGTCATAATCAGAATGGTGTTTTTAAAGTCAATCTTTCTACCAAGACCATCTGTCATGTGTCCATCATCAAGAACTTGCAGCAACAAATTAAAGATATCAGGATGTGCTTTTTCAATTTCGTCCAATAGAACAATAGCATAAGGTTTTCTTCTTACTTTTTCCGTGAGCTGACCACCTTCCTCATATCCAACATATCCCGGAGGTGCACCAACAAGTCTAGAAATAGAAAATTTCTCCATGTATTCAGACATGTCTACTCTAATTAAAGCATCCTCGGTATCAAACAAGTTTTTGGCCAATACTTTTGCCAGTTGTGTTTTACCAACTCCTGTTGGCCCCAAAAAGAAAAATGAACCAATTGGCTTATTGGGATCTTTTAAACCCGCTCTGTTTCTCTGAATGGCCTTAACCACCTTTTCAATCGCTTCATCCTGACCAATCACATTCTCTCGAATAGAGTCACCCATAACGACAAGCTTTCCTGTTTCTGACTGAGACACCCTTGTTACAGGTATACCGCACATCATAGAAACCACTTCAGCTACATTTTCTTCCGTAACTGTTATTTTGTTCGTTTTGGACTCTTCCTCCCATTTTTCCTTAGCCGTTTCAAGTCTTTCAAGAAGCTTTCTTTCACTATCTCTCAATTCTGCGGCCTTCTCGTACTGTTGCGAACGAATAACGTCAGCCTTCTCGTCCTTTAATTCCTCAACTTGATTTTCAATTTCTGTTATCTCTTTTGGTACATTAATATTTGTAATATGTACCCTGGACCCGACTTCGTCAAGAGCATCAATTGCCTTGTCTGGAAGATGTCTGTCTGTAATGTATCTTTCCGTCAGCTTTACGCAGGCTAAAATCGCTTCGTCAGTATATTTCACTGAATGATGATCCTCATAGCGCTCTTTGATATTCATTAAAATTTGAACCGTTTCTTCTCGATTGGTTGGTTCGATAATTACCTTTTGAAATCTTCGCTCTAAAGCTCCATCTTTTTCAATATGCTGTCTGTACTCATCTAAAGTCGTTGCACCAATTGCTTGAAGTTCTCCTCTGGCTAAGGCCGGTTTAAACATATTTGAGGCATCTAGAGAGCCACTAGCACCTCCCGCCCCAATGATTGTATGAATTTCATCAATAAACAAAATAATGTCAGGGTTTTTTTCAATTTCCTGCATTACAGCTTTCATTCTTTCTTCAAATTGCCCACGATATTTTGTTCCAGCAACTAAGGAAGCCAAGTCCAAAGAAACTATTCTTTTGTTAAATAAAACTCGGGATACTTTCCTTTGAACAATTCTTAATGCTAAGCCTTCTGCAATGGCACTTTTACCTACCCCAGGTTCACCAATTAAAATAGGATTATTTTTCTTTCTCCTCGATAAGATCTGACTTACTCTCTCAATTTCTTTCTCCCGGCCTACAATAGGATCAAGTTTATCAGCCTCTGCCATTTTGGTCAAATCACGACCAAAATTATCCAATACAGGTGTTTTGGATTTTGGATCAGCCGACTTCTTCGCCGATGAAGAAGAAAACGGTTCATCTTCCTCACTACTGCCTGGAAATTCTGATTTAGGATCTTTTCTTTCCTCTAATAAGACCTCATATTCATCTCTCGCATTCTCGTACATAATTCCGTATTTATTCAATATTTTACATGCAGCACAATCCTCATACCTAAGAATCGTCAACAAAATATGTTCTGTACCAATAACTGAACATTTAAATTGTTTCGCCTCGAGAAAAGACTGCTTGATTATATTTTCTGTTTGTTTTAACAAGGGCAATTTTTCATTTTCAATTTGAGCAACAGATGATTTCCCTAATAAAACGTCTACCTCCGTTTTAATCTGTTTTAAATCCAGCTGAAACTCCTGAATAATGTTTACCGCAGTGCCTTCATTGAGGACGATTAGACCCAACAAAAGATGTTCAGCGCTTACAAATTCATTTCTTAAACGAAACGCTTCCTGCCTGCTGTGAGACATCAAATCTTTGACCCGTGGTGAAAATTTTGCTTCCATTTATTCAATCTAATACAAGTATGGTACAAATATAATATGAAAAATTATCCTCACACTTGTATTTATCCACAATTTATACCGAAATATTGTTAGTAAATACCTCAATTTATCGGTTAATATCGCGTTGTAATTGGTTAAATTTGATACTCTTTGAAAAAGAGAAAAAATAAAAGTTAATTTTTAGATATACAATATGGCTGAGGGAGAAAAAATAATACAAATTAATATAGAGGATGAAATGAAGTCTGCCTACATCGATTATTCGATGTCGGTAATTGTTTCCAGGGCACTCCCGGACGTAAGAGATGGATTTAAACCTGTTCACCGAAGAGTTTTATACGGAATGCAGGATCTTGGGGTTTATTCGAACAAATCTCACAAAAAATCGGCTAGAATTGTTGGTGAGGTTCTAGGTAAGTACCATCCTCACGGAGACAGCTCAGTTTACGACACAATGGTCCGAATGGCTCAAACATGGTCTTTAAGATATCCATTAGTTGATGGTCAAGGAAACTTTGGTTCAGTTGATGGAGATAGCCCTGCTGCAATGAGGTATACTGAAGCCCGACTAAAGAAAATATCTGAAGAGATGCTCAATGATCTTGACAAAGACACTGTTGATTTCAGGCCCAATTTTGATGACAGTTTAAGTGAACCAACCGTATTGCCTACAAAAATACCCAATCTACTAGCAAATGGAGCTTCTGGAATTGCAGTTGGGATGGCAACAAACATGGCTCCTCACAACTTATCTGAGGTTATAGATGGATGTATTGCCTACATCGAAAATAAAGAAATAGAAGTCGAAGAGCTATTAAATTATGTCAAAGCTCCAGATTTTCCGACAGGCGGAATCATATATGGTTATGAAGGCGTTAGAGATGCTTTTCTCACTGGGAAAGGCCGTGTTGTTATGAGAGGAAAAGCTGAAATCGAAGACGTTAATGGAAGAGAAACGATTATCGTAACTGAAATCCCATATCAAGTAAATAAAGCGGACCTCATACGAAAAACTGCTGATTTGGTTAACGATAAAAAGATTGAGGGCATCTCTGATTTAAGAGACGAATCTGACAGAAATGGAATGCGAATTGTTTTTGAAATAAAACGAGATGCCATTGCAAATGTTGTATTAAACAAGCTGTATAAGTATACATCTTTACAAACCTCATTTTCAGTAAATAACATATGCCTTGTTGATGGTCGTCCAGAATTATTAAACCTTAAAAGCCTAATTTCTAACTTTGTTGATTTTAGGCATGTAGTGGTTGTAAGACGCACCCAGTACGAATTAAAAAAAGCGGAAGAAAGAGCGCATATCTTGGAAGGTTTGATTATTGCGTCTGATAACATAGACGAAGTAATTGAAATTATAAAATCATCATCTAGTCCGGATGAAGCACGTGAAAAATTAGCAACCCGATTTGGTTTATCTGAGATTCAAACAAGAGCCATTGTAGATATGAGGTTGCGTCAGCTTACAGGCCTAGAGCAGGATAAGCTAAGAGCTGAATATGATGATTTAATGAAATTGATCGCTGACTTGAAAGATATTTTAGCAAATGAAGATCGAAGAATGAAAATCATTAATGACGAACTTATTGAAGTCAAAGATAAATACGGAGACGAAAGAAGATCTATTA
>CAJQPH010000194.1 GCA_905480165.1 uncultured Flavobacteriales bacterium | reverse complement strand
TAATCAATGGTGTACTCAATTCTTGTAGATTATTGTCTTTTTTAAATGGGACGTTTCTCGGAGACTTAAACCCGAACAAACAAATGGCTATGTCTCTTGGGACTTTTTTGGCAGACCTCGACACTGAATTAATGGATTTTGACAACGCTGAACTTCGTGCCAGAAAATGTGAGTGGGACATTCAACAGCTCTCTTTAAATAAAAAATACATATCAGACATATCAGATGTTTCAAATCAGAATTTGGTTCGGTACTTTTTTATGCAATTTGAACAGATTGTAGTTCCTATAGCTCCTGAATTGAGAATGTCATTCATCCATAGTGATGCAAACGAATGGAACATTTTAATCAAAGGAAATGAGGTAAATGCATTAATTGATTTCGGGGATATGGTTTATTCTCCTTTAATCAATGAAATTGCCACAGCCGTTACTTATATCGGATATGACAAAGAAAATATATTTGAATTCACTCTCCCCTTAATACATGCTTATCATAAAATCATCCCGCTTCAAGAAAGAGAAATTTCAATTCTTTATTATTTAATCGCTTCAAAGCTTTGTATCAGTGTCTGCCACTCAGCACATGCAAAAAAGCAGGATCCCAATAACACCTACGCATCGGTAAGTGAAAATAATGCATGGAAAATGCTTAACAAGCTTATTGAAATAAATCCCATTTCTTTTGAAAGTGAAATATTAAAAGAGCTAGGCTTACCATACGAAAAACCTGTTCCAGTAATTGAAAAATTAAAACAAAGACAGAAACATGTAAGTAAAATACTCTCCGTGAGCTACGACAAACCCATAGCAATGGATAAATCCGCATTTCAATACATGTATGACGTTTGTGGTAACGCTTATCTGGATGCCTATAATAACATCCCCCATGTTGGGCACTCACACCCTATTGTTGTGGAAGCAGGCCAAAAGCAAATGGCACAGCTCAATACCAATACACGATACCTTTACGACATTCTTCCAGAATACATAGAGAAATTACTTTCTAAATTCTCTCCCCATCTCAATAAAGTTTTCTTTGTAAACTCGGGTTCTGAGGCCAATGATCTCGCCATTCGAATGGCCAAAATTCATTCTGGAAATGACAAGATTATGGTGATGGAGCATGGATATCATGGACATACCCAAATAGGAATTGACATTAGCGATTATAAATTCAATCATCCGAAGGGACAAGGACAAAAAACACATATCGTTAAAACGGCAATCCCTAATGCCTACAATGGAAAATACTCGGGATCTGAATGCGGAAAGCGCTATGCAAAAGATGCTATTGATCAAATTCATAAGACAGAAGAGGGAATCGCTGCCTTTATTTGTGAACCAATAGTTGGATGCGGCGGACAAATTCCACTAGCAGAGGGTTATTTAGCTGAAGTTTATGATGCCATCCGCGCCCAAGGGGGCGTATGCATAAGCGATGAAGTACAAACAGGATTTGGAAGACTTGGAGATGTTTTTTGGGGTTTTGACCAGCATCAAGTTCAACCCGACATGGTTGTCATTGGAAAGCCTATGGGAAATGGACATCCGATGGGGGCTGTAATTACGACTGAATCAATATCAAACTCATTCGAGCAAGGTGTAGAGTTTTTTAGCTCATTTGGAGGGAATCCTGTTTCCTGTGCCATCGGGAAAGCTGTTTTGGAGGTTATCGAGTCAGAAAAACTACAAGAAAATGCCCTAAATTGTGGTCAATATTATAAATCATTATTCAAAGAATTGAAAAGTAAACATTCGTGTATTGGAGACGTACGAGGTTCAGGTTTATTTTTGGGAATTGAGCTTATTGATAAGCTCGGAAAGCCAAATACACGTTTAGCCCAATATATTAAAAACGAGCTTAGAAAGAATCATATTTTAATTAGCACGGATGGACCATTTGACAACGTAATTAAAACCAAACCTCCCCTGGTTTTTAATAGAGAAAATGCTTTGCGTGTTGTTGAAGAGATAGATCAAATCATTCAAAACAAATAAAACCAAAAAAATAGTTCCTCTTTTTCGATTATTTAAACTTAATAGAAGAAAACAGGCAACCAAAAGCACTTTTTTTGTGTTATAGTAGTGCTGAACCACAACTATGAAAATTTTAACGGATACATCCGTATCTTCCGTATGGAAATATCTAATGAATTCTCCTTCATTGTACCCTGAATATTGTGCAGTAAACTTTTCACTCGAAAAGTTTCTTGTTCAATCTTGTGATCCACAACTTCATTTTTCTAAAACCAAACAAAACAACTATGAAAGGCTTATTATTATTCTTGTTTCTGCTTACATTTTGGTCAATTAACAGCCAAAAAAACATTGAACTAATAAATGAATTTTTATTCAAATCAAGTAAAGATCTTCATTTAGCTTCGAGCGATTATCAACCTATCCTTGTTACAGATGAGAGCTATTCCAAATTAAGTGAGACTCATCATGTCTATGTGAATCAAACATTTAACGGAATAGAAATCCTTAAGTCTGGAGGTAACTTTGCCATTAAAAATAATGAAATAGTATTCTTTAATCTTCAACTGATATCAGAAATAGAAGCTAAAGTAAATGCCACTGAGTATTCAATTGATGCAAAGAAAGCCATTGATTATGCTCTTGCCAAAATAGGTGTTTCAAACAAAACAGAAATTGAACTTATTCATCATGAAGAAGGAAAACATAACTATTTATTCAATAAAGGCGATGTCTCTATTGAGGATATTCCCGTTGAACTCGTTTACGTTAGAACAGGTCTTGAATCAACACCATTACACTTGGCCTGGGATTTGAGTATCTACGAAAAGACCCAAAAACATTGGTGGAGTATTAAAATTGATGCAATTAATGGTGCTGTTTTAGATATGAACGATTGGGTTTTGGAATGTACATTTGAAGACAATAATCATGAAAACCACAATCATGGCAACCAGTCTAATACAAAAACCAATTTACCTCCTCCCACGAATTCATATAATGTTTTTGCCTTGCCGCTAGAAAGCCCTAATCATGGAAATAGAAGCCTCGTATCAGGAACAGATAATCTATCGGCGTCACCATTTGGATGGCATGATAATGATGGCAGTGCAGGTGCGGAATATACAATCACTAGAGGAAATAACGTTTATGCATATGAAGACCAAAACGACAACAATGCTCCCGGTTACTCACCTGACGGAGGAGCATTACTAGATTTTGATTTCCCTTTAAATCTAAATAATGACCCCAGCACAAACCTTGACCCGGTTATCACCAATTTGTTTTATATGAATAATATAATGCATGATGTGTGGTATCAATATGGATTTGACGAAGCCAGCGGAAATTTCCAGGAAAACAATTACGGAAATGGGGGGAATGGTTCTGATTACGTCAATGCCGAAGCTCAAGACGGAGGAGGTTTGAACAATGCTAATTTTGCTACCCCAGGGGATGGAAACAATCCGAGAATGCAAATGTACTTATGGTCAGCACCAACTGCCAATAACAACCTTTTAGAGATCAACAGCCCATCGAGCTTGTCAGGAGGGTATCAAGCGGTACAAGCTGTTTTTGGCCCATCAGTTCCAACTACGCCACTTACAGCAGATTTCGTATTGGTAGATGACAATACAGGAGACAATGAAGATGCCTGTGAAGCCTTGACTAATGCTGCTGATTTAAATGGTAAAATTGCCATTATCAGAAGAGGTACATGTACGTTTGTTCTTAAAGTAGAAGCCGCAGAAGCTGCGGGTGCAATCGCTGTGATTATGGTAAACAATGTTGCGGGAGCACCTATTACAATGGGTGGAGCTGATCCGGGAATCGGAATACCATCAGTTATGGTTTCGCAAGTGGACGGTGAGGCCATTATTAGTGCGTTGCTCTCATCAACTGCAATAAATGGAACGCTACAAAGCTCTGGGAATCTCGTTCAACTCGATGGCGACTTTGACAATGGAATCATTGCCCATGAATATGGACATGGTATTTCAACGAGACTTACTGGCGGAGCCAGTAATTCAAATTGTCTAAACAACGATGAACAAATG
>CAJQPH010000193.1 GCA_905480165.1 uncultured Flavobacteriales bacterium | reverse complement strand
TACAGATCACACCATTCCTCATAAGCTATTTCAGATCATGATGTCAAAATCGCCGTTATTGGTTAGTAATTGTAAGCCATTTAAAAGAATAATTGGTGATAGTGATGCTGGTTTTGTTTTTGAAGCAGGAAATGTAAAATCTTTTGTCGCTCAGGTTCGGTTGATGATAGAAAATAGACCATTAGTCGAAGAGCGAATACAAAAGTCATTTGATCTTGTTAAAAACGATATGAATTGGGATGATGAGGCCATCAAGCTTGAAGAACTTATTAATGAATTAAAAAAGGATGCTGCAAGAATTAATTAAACAATGTGATAAAGGGATTTTTCGTGTAAATCGAATGTATCTTAAAAGTCGAGGTGAGAATGGCTATTGGTTATATAGATTGTTACGTCCGATACTGAAGGTTAGGTATGCCATATTTAGAAGAATGAATAAGCCTGCTCCATGGCTTTCTCCTACAAGTATTTTGTTTTTTAAGAAGTATCTCAAAAGCGAGATGGTAGGTGCTGAATTTGGATCAGGATCAAGTACACTATTTTTTGCCCCTCGTATTTCTAAATTGTATTCCGTTGAGCATAACAAAGAATGGTACGATTTAATTTGTAATAAGCTTAAAGAGTCTGGTTTAAATAATGTCGATTATCGTTTCGTTCTACAAAATGATAAAGATGATTTTAAGAATGCGTCTTTTAATTTGGAAGATAGTGGTGATTACGAAGTAAGACGTGACTATGTAAATTATTTCCGTGCTTTGAATGATATCGAAGACGCTAGTTTAGATTTCGCTATTGTAGACGGAAGAGCTCGTACTGAATGCTGCATGGAAATATTACCAAAAATTAAAAAAGGTGGCATACTTATCTTGGATAACAGCGAAAGAGATAGATACTATCCGGTATTTGATAAAATGATGAATGAATCTATTTATAAAACTACAAATGGCCTGACCAATACGACATTTTGGTTTCTCAAATAAGTGGTTTAAATTTTGTTTATTAGCTCGGCTATTTTTTTGGTTTGCTCAACACGAGAATATTTGTTTTTAACTAATGAGTCTGATTCTTGAGGAATGATTTCTTTGGTTATTTGACTCAAATTAATATCCTCAGAATAATCGACGATTTTAACGTTTTTAAATTCTGAAAGAATAACGGCTGCATCACCTCTTGGAGGTCCAATAAGAATTATGGGCGTTCCACTTGCTATATATTCGAAAAGTTTGCCTGTTAGTATTCCTTTGTTTTCCTCTAGCTTTGGTATAATTAAAAGTAGTATATCAGAGCTTACCATAAGTTCAATGGCTTCATGATGTGGTCTGTAAGAAGAGAATTCCACAGAAGATTCCAGCTCGTTTTTTTTGATTATGTTTTGGATCGATTCGGAAATATTTCCAACAAATCTTAATTTCCAATCGGGCTCAATTAAACAAAGGTTTTTAAACGCTTTAATAAACTTTTCTACAGGATAGATTTCACCTAAACTTCCGATGTAACTTATGTGTTTATTATGGGTTGTGATTTCTTTGACTTGTTTAAAGTCATCAGGGTCATAGCCGTTAGGGAGAATATTCATTTTAGAGCCTATTTCATTATAGCTCTTTACCAATTGATTTGAGATGGTTTTACTAACGACTATAATTTCATTTGCTGATTCAAGACAGTTTTTTTCATGCTTTTTATCTATTCTTTTAGCGATAAATGTTTGATGTAGGTCCTTATTATAGAATAGGTCAGTCCATGGATCTCGGAGATCACAAATCCACTTGACTTTCAAGTCTTGTTTTAATTTTAATCCCAATAGCTGAGTAGAATGAGGCGGTGAACTTGTAATTATTGTATCAATCTTGTTTTTAATAATAATTTCTTTTGCAACTATGTAAGCCGATTTATTCCATCCTTTTCTGGCGTCTGGAATATAAAAATTACCTCTAATAAATCTAAAAACGGCATCTAAAATATTGGGTTTTGATTCACCAGCAAATCCACTTTTGGGTATGGGTTTTTTTCTGATCTTTTTATATAGGTTTAATGGGCTTTTTGCACGGGCATAATGGATTTCTATATCCTTGGGAATGTCTTTTTTTAGACTAGGGTCAATATTTGGATATACGGCATCTAAAGGGTCAACAGTAAGCACTATGGGTTCAATATCGAAACCCTTGAGGTATTTGACATATTTAAGCCAACGTTGAACACCACTCCCCCCACTAGGAGGCCAATAATACGTGATAATCAGTACTTTTTTCACAAGATTTAAATTACAAATTTAATATTACTTAATTTCTATGATTCAAATTTGATTACTTTATATTTGCTCTTATGGGTTTTGTGCAAAAAGATTCTTTGAGAACCATGTTGATTTCTTATGTTGGAATTGCATTGGGATATGTGAATAAGGGTCTATTATTCCTATTGATATTATCAACGGAGCAAATAGGATTAATAAATCTCCTGGTCGGTGTAGGTATTTTATTTGCTCAACTGTCGAATTTTGGATCGTCATATACAATTTGGAGATTTTTTCCATTCTTTCACGATGAAAAGAAAATCATACCTGGGTTTTTATCTTTTGTGTTGTCTATTTTGGGTTTCGGAGTTCTTGCTTTTTCCTTTCTTTTTGTTTTCTTTCAACCACAAATAGCTCAGCTATATGCTGAGCATTCCAGCTTATTTATTGAATATTATTTTTGGGTGCTGCCTATTGGGATATCCTATTCTCTTTATTTGAGCTTAGAAATGTATTTGAGAAGTTTAAAGAAGAATGTTTTTTCAATAATCGCATTTGATTTGGGCTTAAGGATATTGGTGTTTATATCTCTTATTTTCTTTTGGCAGAAACTTATTTCATTTGAATCATTTATTATTCTTAATAGCTTGTTTTATATTGTTCCGGCGATAAGTTTACTATTTTATCTGAAGTATTTGAATTTATTAAATCTTGGTTCATTCTCAGGCATTTCTAAAAGGTTTAAAGTACTCATGTATAGGTATTCAATTACCAATTATATTAATTCTTTAGGTGCCATTCTGGTCAATTCATTAGATATCTTAATGATCGCTCAGTACATTGGACTTAAAGCAACAGGAGTCTATACAACGATTGTTTTTCTAACTAGTGCCATACAAGTTCCTTACAAAGCCATAATAAGAGTTAGTTCACCATTGGTAGCGGAATACTGGAAAATGAAAGACATGACCGCTATGGGAGATCTTTATAAAAAAGTGAGCTCTGTTTCGCTTGTAATAGGATTAGGTGCTTTTCTATTGGTTTGGTTGAATATTGATTTTCTTTTTTCTTTTTTGAAAAGTGAATTTAGAGAAGGGATTTGGGTTTTCTTTTTCTTAATGATGGGTCGTTTGTTAGACATGTTTTTCGGATTGAATGGTTCTATTTTTGCCACTTCAAAAAAGTACAAGTATGATTTGATTTTCACTGTAATCTTAATATTATCGGTCTATGCTCTTAATTTGTATTTGATTCCGATATATGGGATTACTGGAGCTGCAATTTCTACAGGATCAGCCTTGGTTTTTTATAATACAGGGCGGTTATTATTTGTGTATTTTGCATTTAATTTAAACCCTTTTACAATTCGTCAAGTCCCCATAATTGTGATTGCTCTTGGAGTACTCTACTTAGGCAATATATTTTCAGGTCTTTTTGAAAATGGAATCATTCAAATGTCTTTTCAGATTGTTTTGGTTTTAAGTTTATTCTTTACGCCAATCTTTGTATTCAATCTTGAGCCAGAATCTAAAGCATATATTAAAAATGGTTTGAATTATTTGAAAGGTAAATTTAGAGCATAGCCTTAAGCTCTTCAATCGCTGTTGCAATGCCATTTTGGTCCTTACCACCAGCTGTTGCAAAAAAGGCTTGTCCACCACCACCACCACGAATGTGATGACTTATTTCTTTTATGATTTTAGACGCATTTAGGTTTTTGTCTTCAATAAGATTTTCAGATAGTATAACGCTAAGACCACATTTGTTAAGTTCTGCATTAGCAAGTATTCCAACAAAGTTTTTTTGTTCTCCTTTTAGTTGAAATAATACATCTTTTATTGAAGCAGTATTTAAATTCACTTTTTCACCTAAAAAATTTAAACCATTAATTTCAATGATTTTTTGCTTGAGTTCTTTTTTTACCAAAGCAGCCTTTTCTTTATTTAATAATTCAATTTGCTTTGTGAGTTCGCTATTCTTATCTATAAGATCAATTACTGATTTTTCAATATTTTTAGGCTTTTTGAGCATACTAGAAATACTCTCTAATGTGGCTGTTCTGTCTCGAAAGTATTGCTGAGCAGATTCTCCGGAAATAGCTTCAATCCTACGAATGCCTGCCGCTACAGCAGACTCACTTGTGATTTTGAATAAGCCAATATCAGTTGTAGAATTAATGTGTATACCACCACATAGCTCCACAGAGTTTTCAAATTGAATAACACGAACAGATTCACCATATTTTTCACCAAAAAGGGCCATGGCCCCCATTGTTTTTGCTTCAGCTATTGGAATATTTCTCTTTTCATTCAGTTCAATGTTTTTTTCAATTGTGCTAATAACTATACTTTCGATTTCATTAAGTTGGTCGTCGGTAACCTTTGAGAAATGAGAAAAATCAAAACGTAATTGCTTTGAATTCACCAATGAACCTTTTTGCTCAACATGTGTCCCTAAAACAGATCTTAAGGCATAGTGAAGCAGGTGAGTGGCGGAATGATTTCGTGCAGTATTTAGTCGTTTCTCAATGTTTATAGAGGCATTGAACTGGGCGTCTAATGTTTGCGGTAATTCACTAACGAAATGCACAATTAAATTGTTTTCTTTTTTCGTGTCAAATATGCTGGTTTTGTTTTCGCCACTTTGAATCCATCCAGAATCTCCAACTTGTCCACCTCCTTCGGGATAAAAGGGTGTTTTATCGAAGACCAATTGGAAAATCGTTTTTCCTTTTTGAACAACTTTTCTGTATTTAACTATTGAAATTTGAGCTTCGATCTGATCATATCCAATGAATTCAGAAATAGAATCTTTACCCAGCTGAACCCAGTCGTCAGTTTCAATGGTACCTGCATTTCTAGACCTGTTTTTTTGGTCTTGTAAATGGGCGTTAAAACCTTCTAAATCAATATCCATTTGATTTTCCTTAGCCAATAAGGAGGTCAAATCTACAGGGAAGCCATAGGTATCATAAAGTTCGAATACGGCTCTTCCTTCGAGTTTTTGCTGCTCAGCTTTCTTAGAATCTTCAATGATCTGCTCGAGTCTTTTTATGCCGTGCTCTAATGTTCTGTAAAAGCTAATTTCTTCCTCTTCAATTACTTTGCTAATTAGTTTCTGTTGCTGAATGAGCTCCGGATAGGCATCACCCATTTCCTTAGCGAGGACAGAAACCAACACCCCAAGAAATGGCGTTTTAATATTTAGGTTTTGATATGCATACTTCAAGGCTCTTCGTAAAATCCTTCGAATCACGTATCCTGCGCCATTATTAGAAGGAAGTTGACCATCAGAAATTGAAAACGCAATGGCTCGTATGTGATCTGAAATCACCCTTAAAGCAATATCTGTTGTTTCTTCTTTTCCATACGGTATACCTGAAATTTCTTCAATCTTTTGAATTAAACATTGAAAAAGGTCGGTATCATAATTTGATGTTTTACTTTGAAGAGCCATCGCTAGTCTTTCAATCCCCATCCCAGTATCTACATGGGTTTCAGGTAGGTTAACTAGAGATTTGTCTGAATTACGATTGAACTGAATAAAAACAATATTCCATATTTCAATGACCTGCGGGTGATCTTTATTTACAAGTGATTTACCATCAATTTTATTTCTTTCCTCATCACTTCGTAGATCAATATGAATTTCAGTACAAGGTCCACAAGGTCCAATTTCACCCATCTCCCAAAAGTTATCTTTTTTGGATGCAGGAATTATGCGTTCTTCAGAAACATGCTTTTTCCATATTTCTATACTTTCTTGATCAATTATTAAGTTATCAGATACATCTCCTTCAAATACGGTAACATACAATCTATCCTCCGGTAATTTGTAAACCTCAGTGAGGAGGTCCCAAGCCCAATCAATAGCTTGGTCTTTAAAGTAGTCACCAAAAGACCAATTTCCAAGCATTTCGAACATCGTATGATGGTAGGTATCAACACCTACTTCTTCAAGGTCATTATGTTTTCCTGATACCCTTAAACATTTTTGTGAATTTGCAACACGTCTGTTTTTAGGAATTTCGTTACCCAAAAAGTAGTCTTTGAATTGATTCATCCCTGCGTTAATAAACATTAGGGTAGGATCATCTTTCACGACCATAGGGGCAGATGGAACAATTACATGTCCCTTTTCTTCAAAATATTTATAGAACCTTTTACGAATCTCCGAAATCGTCATTTTATACGTTGTAATTTGCGTGGTAAAGTTAGAATTTATTGTTCAATGATTAACTACCTTTTCTTTATGCGGAATTCATTTATTCAACTTTATATATTTATTGTGAATAAATATATATTTTCGATTAAATTATTATTATGAATTTTATTGAAGAAAGAGTAGAAGAATACTCTATGCTACATACCACTAAGGAAAGCGAATTATTGAATAAAATAGATAGAGAAACCCATTTAGAGGTGCTTCGGCCCAGAATGTTGAGTGGTCATTTTCAAGGAAGAATACTTAGTATGTTGTCAAAGATGATTTCTCCGTACAGGATTTTGGAAATCGGCACATACACAGGATATTCTGCGATATGTTTGGCTGAAGGTCTTACGGAAGATGGGAAACTTTACACTATTGACATTAATGAAGAACTAGAGGACCGTGTGAGGCAATATTTTTTGGAATCGAAATACAATCAACAAATTGATTTGATTATTGGAGATGCTTTAAACCTGATTCCTAGACTCAATGAAAGTTGGGACATCGTATTTATTGATGCCGACAAAAAAAATTATACTAAATATTTCAACATGGTAGTTGCATCGGTAAAATCTGGTGGTTATATCATTGCGGATAATGTATTATGGTCGGGAAAAGTTGTGGAAAAAGATCACTTAGACGAGGATACATTAGCTTTAAGAGTTTTCAATGATACTTTGTCAAAAGACCCCAGATTTGAAGTGGTTTTGCTTCCTGTAAGAGATGGCTTATTAATCGCACGTAAAAAATAATAATATTGAAACGAGAAATAAAAACGACTTCTGATGGTTCCCATACGCTATATGTACCACATTTAGACGAACACTACCACTCTATTCATGGTGCCATTCAAGAATCAAGGCATGTTTTTATTGAGAGTGGAATAAAGTCCCTATTTAAATCACCAATAAAGGTTTTGGAGGTTGGTTTTGGTACAGGATTAAATGCCTTATTGACCGCTTTATGGAGTAACAAAGCAAACGTTGAGGTTCATTATACTGGTATCGAATGTTTTCCCATTGACATGAAACTAAATGAATCCTTGAATTATCCTCAAGTACTAGAAGAGAAGG
The DNA here is from genome assembly GCA_905480165.1 of uncultured Flavobacteriales bacterium. GTDB lineage: Bacteria > Bacteroidota > Bacteroidia > Flavobacteriales_D > Crocinitomicaceae > UBA952. Next base: position 12,958 of record CAJQPH010000193.1, on the reverse strand, counting down.
AGTCAATAGAATACTTTGCGAAAATAATTTCTTCTACATGGCATAATGAATCAAAGATTCATTCATACTTTACTTTACATAAAATTGAAAGTAGGATTCAAGAATATCATCCAAACCATAAATTTGATATTATCTACTTTGATGCTTTTGGTCCAAATGTTCAAGGGGAACTATGGGAAATAAATGTGCTCAAAAACATGTATAACAGCTTAAATGATAACGGGGTATTCGTAACCTATAGTGCAAAAGGCCAATTAAAAAGAGATTTGAAAGAATTGGGTTTAAAGGTAGAATCAATTCCCGGGCCTCCTGGAAAAAGAGAAATGACAAGAGCTTTAAAATTTTAACATTTTTTTTTCAATAAATAGTTTGATATGTGAAATTCCTAATTATCTTTGCATCGAAAATTACATTTCATAGTTGTAATTTTTGAGTTTTATAGTTTTAGCATGGTTTAGCAGAAAGAGGAACAAGTTACGGTTTGTTCCTCTTTTTGATTTACAAATATTTCATTGCTGTATTGAATTCATGAAGGATTAGTGCAGTAGCCCCCCATATAAAATGTTTGTCATACTTGATACCAGGAACGTCCTTTAATATCAGCGTTTCGTTGACACGGATGTCCTTAAAAGATTTTTTGGATTGTGTATCGATTTCGCTAAGCTTACAATTCAATATGCTATTCACTTCTCTTTTGTTCCTTTTGAATTCAGGAAATTCATAATGAAAGAAAACATAGGGTTTTACTTTAAATCCAGATACAGGAATATAAATTTCCGTAAGTTCTCCAATTAATTCACCCGAGTTCATGTCAATCCCAATCTCTTCGAAGCTCTCCCTTCGAGCAGTATATTCTCGATTATTATCGTTTTGATCTTGTTTTCCACCAGGAAATGCAATTTGTTGGCTATGTGTGCCTCTGTATTTTGATCGTTCAATCAGTATAAGTTGAATTTGACCTTTAATTAGCATAATATGGAGCGCTACTGAAGAGTTTTTGGTATTTGAATGATTGGGAACCTGGTTGTTTCTATACGGCGCAAATTCATCCCATAGTTTCTCTCCGAAAACATAATGTTGCAATTTGTATTTGATCTCTTCTTTTGTCATCAATTAAAAATAATGAACTTGATTGGTTTTATTTGGTTCTGAATTTGATTTTTTTTGAACCAATTTTCATTTATTTGTTAATAAAAAAAAACATCGATTGAAACTTCCATTTTTTAATATAATGTATCTTTGTTCAACGGAGAGTGAAGAGTAGTTTAATTGAAATTCAGACAATTGTTTATTTTCAGTAAATTCAGCTATAACTTCAGCTTTTTTCTACTCCGTAGTAATTTTAAATTAAAATAAATAATTTTTAGAGCTAATGGCAAAAAGTAAACTGGAATACATTTGGTTAGATGGGTATCAACCAACTCAAAACATGAGGAGTAAAACGAAAGTTATTAACGATTTCTCAGGTAAAATTGAAGATTGTCCAATGTGGTCTTTTGACGGTAGTTCTACCAAACAAGCAATGGGTGATTCTTCGGATTGTTTATTGAAACCAGTTGCAATTTATCCTGACCCGGCTAGATCAAATGGTTATTTGGTTATGACAGAGGTTTTAAATTCTGATGGATCGAATCATGAGTCGAATTGCAGAGCGACTATTGATGATGACGATAATGACTTTTGGTTTGGTTTTGAGCAAGAGTATTTTATTATGGACAGATCAACCGAGCTTCCATTAGGATTTCCTCGAGGAGGATTCCCAGGCCCTCAAGGATTGTATTATTGTTCAGTAGGAGGACGTAATACACATGGTAGAGATTTTGTAGAAGAGCATGCTGATTTGTGCATTGAAGCCGGTCTTAATTTTGAAGGAATCAATCAAGAAGTTGCTAGTGGGCAATGGGAATTTCAGCTCTTCGCTAAAGGAGCAAAAATAGCTGGAGATGAGATTTGGATTGCAAGATATCTATTGGATCGTCTAACGGAACAATATGGTTATTATATTGAGTACCATCCAAAACCGATTAAAGGTGATTGGAATGGGTCTGGTATGCATGCAAACTTTTCTAACTCTACACTAAGAACCTGTGGTTCTAAAGAAATTTATGAGAGAATATGCGAAGCGTTTAGACCTGTAACCAAAGAGCATATTACGGTTTATGGCGCTTTTAATAATCAAAGGTTAACTGGTTTACATGAAACTGCTTCAATAAATGATTTTAGTTATGGTGTTTCTGATAGAGGAGCATCAATACGCATTCCAATTATGACCGTTGAAAACGGTTGGAAAGGATGGTTAGAGGACAGGCGCCCTGCGTCTAATGGAGATCCATATAAAATCGCAGCGCGAATTGTTAAAACTGTAAAAAGTGCTGAGGTATCCATGACAGAAAAAGCCTAATTGATTTTTTGTGTTTGTATTTAAGGGCCAATGAAAATTGGCTTTTTTTTAGGGTATTAATTTCAGAGTTTACCAAGCATTGAAAACAGATAAGAATAAATGGATTGATTACCCTCAAGTTTGAGGGTGATAATGGATTCATTCTCAGAATGTGTTGTTGTAGGATGCAATTGAGTAAGAAACATTCTTAATTCGTTAAGAATAGGTATACCAGTTATCATTTCATTCGCAAGAATACCCTTCCATCCTTTATCATTTAGCCTTAGAAGTTGCGATAAATCACCACCCAATTCAATTGAGCCAGATGTTTCTGTCAATTCCATTGTTCGGTTATTTGTACTTATATAAATACTGTTAGAATTGAAGAGTTTATAGGTTAAATCAACGTCATCAAACTTTATTGTTCCTGAATCTTTCGACTCACTTAATACTGAAATAAGTGAACTCTTGAATGAAGATTTCATTAAAGAAGATAAATCATCGATGTTGACAGAATCCTCAAATTCGAATAACATATCCGTATTTGGAAACAAAACGGGGTTGCCGTATGAGTTCAATCCAAAATAATTAATTGAAATGTTTTTCATTTTATTTTTCAAAGACTTCATCGAATTTATTGCGGAGAGGTGATTTGCTCCAGAATAAAAGTGTAATCCTTTAGCTTTAATCTTTTCGTTTAATTGGTTTTCACTTTTATGGAGAATGTGAAGCATGATGTTTTTACTTGATGTGTTGACATATCCTTTTAAATCAAGGTCATTATTGGTTTTTTCATAGATTTGAATATCTGAATTCGGCGCTTTGGATAATTTATATTTGTGTGACGAATTAATCGCAGATAATATTTCTTGTCTTTTAAATGTAGGTCCGTATAATTGAACATATAAATAATTGTTGTTTGAACTATATAGCGAGTAATTAGTTGTTTTGTGTTGACTTAATGTTCTAAGAAATACGCCTTCTTTTCCACCAATATTAATAGACAACACTTCTAATGGCTCACTGATGCTATTTAAGTTGTCTGAAAACTCTATAAAAGGATTTTTGCTGTCTTTTTCAAATTCATCATCTAATTCCCCGAGTTCATATATATCTTTAAATAACTCAGAAGCACGATGGCTATATAATTCACTTAAAAGTATTTTTTTTGATAAACCTTTAAGATCTATACGTACGAGTAAATTACACGTTTCAGGGACTTCGATGCTACTTTTCACTTTTATCGTGCTAATTCCGGTAAACTGAACAATAAGAATGACGAAAACAAAAAGAATCATCAACAAAATGGTTTCGCGAACGTTTTTAACCATATTATAAAGATATAATTTATTTGAATTAATTATTTTTGGCTATGAGATGGATTGTTCGTTTTTTGTTTAAGGTGTTCGGGTGGAAGATAGATAAGCATTCACCAAGTGGAATCAAGAAATGTGTAGTCGTTATGGGGCCACATACTTCGAATTGGGATTTCATTTTGGGTAAAATGGCGTTTATGTCATATGGGATAAAAGCAAATTATCTAATTAAAAAAGAGTCTTTCTTTTTTCCTTTAGGTTTCTTTCTTAAAAAAATGGGAGGGATACCCGTAGATCGTAAGAAGAAAAACAACATTACTTTGCGCACAAAAGAGCTTTTTTCAGAAAGTGATGAGCTTTTTTTGGTTTTTACGCCTGAAGGAACGAGAAAGTATAACCCAAATTGGAAAAAAGGATTCTATTATGTCGCGATTGAATCTAAAGTACCCATTTATATAGCATATGTTGATTATGCGACTAAAACAGGTGGTTTTCATAGTTTGTTTGAGCCTACTGGAGATGTGGAGGATGATATTCTTTCTATTAAGCGTGTTTTATCAAAGTTTCAAGCAAAAGTACCTGAAAATGGAGTCAGAGTAGAATAGTTTAACCTGTTTTTTTTGTTTTGATGGTATAAGGGCAGTGTTTGCAATTATTTTGACAGCAATAGCCTCTTTTCAAATGGTATTCCTCAGTAAAAATAATATACCCATCTTTGTTTAGGTAATAATCTTTTTTTTCCATTTTCTTTAACTTTGAAAACATAGAGAAATCTTCTTTCATGGAATTTAATTTAATAACAAACTTTGATAAACGAGCACAATTGTCAAAATTGCATCGTTTCCATACTACCAAATTAAACAACGATTTTAATAAATTGTTTGTAAAGCGCGATGATTTAATTCACAATCAGGTTTCAGGCAACAAATGGAGGAAATTAAAATGGAATGTGATTAGAGCCTTAGAGAATAATTGTAACATAATAAGTACATATGGTGGTGCATATTCAAACCATTTATTAGCTACAGCTGCATTAGGGAAAGAAATGAATCTCCAAACAAGGGCTTTCGTTCGAGGGAATGAACTCAACTATACTTCAAACCATATTCTGCAGAGATGTCATGATTTAAATATGGAACTTATTTTTTTATCTCGTGATGACTTCAAAGAGTTAAAATATTCAAGCGGTATTGATCCGTTGAATCATTCTGTTTGGAATGTACCCGAAGGTGGAGCAAATAGGGAAGGGGTTATGGGATGTCAAGAAATAATGGACGAAACCGATAATAATTATGATTATGTGGTAATAGCTCAAGGTACTACAACAACTAGCTTAGGTGTATTAACGAGTCTAAATCCAAAAACAAAACTCATAGTTGTCCCTGTCTTAAAAGGATTTGATTCGATTGGCGAAATGAAAAAACTGGCAAAAAACTTCAATTTACCTGTAGATTTATCTATGGTTATTGTTTTGGATCAGTATCATTTTGGTGGATACGGTAAAGCCAATAATATTCTAGATCAATTTGTGATTGATTTCAATAAGACTAGTAATTTTCAAATAGAACAAACCTATACAGGGAAAGCTCTTTTTGCAATGATAGAGTACATCAAAAACAATTCCTTGAATGGTAACAGGATGCTCTTCATTCACACGGGAGGAATAGTTTAGAGTATTTTATCTCTTTTATTAGAAGTCTTGTAAAGATGTAAAGTCTTTAAATATATTTCAAATGCTCCAAGACTGTTAGTGGCTTGATTGAAATAAGAAAGGTTGGCATCGAAAGATATACCCATTCTGAATCCTTTAATTTTAAAACCAAATGTAGTCACTAGAGCGTCTTTGTGTCTGTAGTAAAAACCATAATTCACAGTAACTGTTTTATTAATACTGGTAATCGTTGACCCCTCTTTTAGCACATGTTCCAATGAAATACCTCCAATTAAATTAGAGCTTGGTCCAGTCCTAAAATACATCAATTGAGGTTGTATTCTCAAATCTCTTTTTCTTGTGAAAATGTTTGCACCAAAATGCGCTACCGTTTGCATATATATGCGATCTCCAAGAAAAGAAAAATTAATTTTTTGTTTGGTTAAATGATTCAATCCAATACCACCATAAAGTAATGTCTTGTTACGTAAGGTATGTTGATAAAACACACCGGTGCTAATGTCAATTGTAGCATAAGAGGCATCCGCATTAAGAGAAGGCTCGTTGTTGATTCCCGTGTTAAAACCACCACCTGTCCACTGGTTTTCCCAAGTCATTAATGAGGCATCGTATCCTTGTTGATAAAATCCAGGAGAAATACCGACGGATAGCTTATTTCTTCTATCCAATGACATGGTATAATTAATAGGTATAGATACAGCCGTTGTCGTAAGACCAATATCACCGGTTTGATCATTAATGGCATTGATACCTATACCAAAGTTGTTTGATCCTAAAAAGCCATCTGGAATCTTAAAGCTCGCATTTAAAATATTGGTTCTCATTGGTTTTTCTCCAACCGTAAACCATTGATATCTAAAGTTGGTGAAAAAGCTGTAATCTTCTTCACCTGTAGCAACGGATCCAGCATTATACATCATTGGAGATTGTGACCACATACTCATGGACTTATCTTGCTGTGCAAAAACTTGATTGGCTCCTAGTAGAATTATAACAAATGCAATTTTTTTCATGATAACTATCTAAATAAGGTTACGTTTCCTTTCAATAACTTTGAAACGCCGTTAATGAGACGATACTCTAATAAATAAGAATAAGTGGCAGGGTTTACAGGTTTGCCTTTGAAATTCCCATCCCAACCTTCATGGGGGTCAGTGGTTCTAAAAACCATTTCACCATATCGATTGTAAATTCTAAAATCAACCTCCACAATAGCTCCACCTTCTTTAAAACCGTTATTAAAGTTTTGATCAGCATCAACATTGGTCAATACTCTAAACACATCGTTTTCACCATCTTCATTTGGTGAAAAGGAATTGGGGAGAACAACCATTACTGAATCTTGAAAAACAACAGACACGAAAACAGTATCATATGAAGTGCATCCTTCAGGTGTAGTGTATGATGCAACATAATAGGTATCATAAAATGGTGTAACCGTCAATGAATCATTTGACTCAGGTGATACTGCTTCTGAGGCAACTCCGCTTGGGTACCACATCATATTTCCTCCTGGAGGTGTTCCCGTCGCATACAAATAAGCCTCTTGGTACATAAATATGGTAGTGTCAGGAATTTCGACATAAGCACCATTAGTTGTGTCTGATAGCGTTGCCTCAACAGATGGTGTTGCACCAACATCAACGCTTTGTGCCGTTTGATTTGATCCAAAAGTATTAGATACTGTTAAGGTAATGGTATAAGTTCCTGGTGTATTAAAGCAAACCGGACCGGGATTCGCTCCATTGTAGGTTTCTGGTGTTCCATTTTGAAATGTCCATTCAAAATTAATAGGGCTGCCAGTAGAATTGTTTGTCAATGTAATACATTCGCCCTGGCATAAGAGACTTGCAGACATTGAGAAATTAGCGGTAGGTGACTGACCAAATGTCAATAAACTAAATGATAATGAAATAAAGAAGGCAATACACCTCATAGGCTTAAATTTACAAATTATTTCTACGAAAGTAAGTAAAAAAGTTTCAATATAAAGAAGCATTATTAATAATATGACGCCTTCCATAACATTTTAACCTCTTTCATTTCTTTTACATCGTGGACACGGAATACAGATGCGTTTCTTGAAATCAAAAAGGAATGTATGATACTGGTCCCGATTAGCGAATCATTAGGCTTTGATTTTATCGTGTCATAAATCATAGATTTTCTTGAAATTCCGACAAGTATAGGAGTGTGTAGGACATGTAGCATTTCAAAATAATTTATAAGCTCATAATTTTGCTCTAAGCTTTTTGAAAACCCAAACCCTGGGTCAATAATAATATCATAAACTCCATATGACTTTAATTCTTTAATTTTTTTAGAGAAAAAACGTATCACGTCTTTAATCACACTTTCACTTTCCAGTTTGTCATTGTTTATACTTTTTTTAATATTATGGGTTAGAATATAAGGACAACGATATTTTTTTAATATTTCAAACATTTTCTTATCACCATATCCACCACTCACATCATTTATTATATCTGCTCCACTAAAAAGAGCCTCTTCTGCTACACTTGACCTAACAGTATCAACGGAAATGATTATATCTGGAAATTTTGGGCGAATTTTTTTTATTATTGGAATAACTCGATTTGTTTCTTCTTTAACACTTGGTGATTTCGAGCCTGGTTTGGTAGATGCTCCTCCAATATCTATTATTTCTGCACCGTTATCTATAAAAAATTGAATTTTTGTTAGTAGATCTTTAGCCGAAGAACCTGAGTCATTTTCATAGAAAGAATCGTAACTTAAATTAATAATTCCCATTATCTTTGGTTCATCAAAATGGAAAAGCTTTCCTTTTACATTTATGCTTTGGGCTTTATAGATTTTTTGATCAATATACATTTCTGATTAATGAAAACAACAACACAACAATATACAAAAGTAATGAATGTTTGTAGAGAAATATTCAGAAATAAAACAATTGATTACGGCACATCATGGCGAATATTAAGACCCAGTTCTCTGACAGATCAAATTTTCATCAAGGCGAATAGAATTCGAACGATACAGGATACAGGAGAGAATAAGGTTGGTGAGAGTTTTGAGGATGCCTTTTCTTCCATTGTAAATTACTGTGCAATGGCTGTAGTTCAATTAAGACACAAGTTTGATTTTGAAGAAGAAGATTTATCCAGTGATCAGGCTTTAGAATGGTATGACTCAATTTTTAAAGAAGCATTTGAGTTAATGGAAAGTAAGAACCATGATTACGGTGAAGCATGGAGAGATATGCGTGTAAGTTCATTAACGGATTTAATCTTAACAAAGATATTAAGGATAAAAAAAATCGAAGACAATTCGGGAAAGACTATTGCGAGTGAGGGTGTTGAGGGTAATTATTTTGATATGCTAAATTATGCAGTTTTTGCATTAATTCATCTCGAGCTTCAGGGTTAAATAACTGTTAAAAGTTTAAAGGGAATGTGTAAATAGACTAATTTCAAAAATAAAAACATGACTAATCAATCAAAAAGACAAGTAGTTTGGGGCATTAGAATTTTGGTGTCTGCGCTCTTTATTTTATCTGCTTTGGCAAAGCTTTACCCATCTCCAGTAATGGGTATAGCCGCATTTGAAGCTAAATATTTAGGTGCAGTTGGCATTGAAGGGGGAACAGCGAAAGTGGTTTCAAGATTATTAATTGGTTTTGAGCTGTCGATAGCCATACTGATGCTTTTACCTTACTATTTAAAGAAAATAGTTATTCCCGCAACCATTGCTTTGTTATCTGTTTTTTCAATTCATTTACTAGTACAAGTATTTAACGGCGATGCAAGTAATTGTGGTTGTTTTGGAGAATTAATTCCCATGACTCCTTTGGAGGCGATGATAAAAAATATTTTGACTATCGGTTTATTGATACTTCCTCTCACTGTATTTAAAGATCATTTGGAATCTGTAAAGAAGTTAAATCCCTTATTTATTATAGGTTTATCATCGTCATTATTGATGTTTGTTCTGTTGCCACAAGGATCTTCTGTGATTTCCGGATCAAATACCACCGCAAAGGAATCGGTTTACACCAAGTACTTTGATGATATTGCTCAAGGTAATAAACTCCTGTGCTTTTTCTCACCCACCTGTGAGCATTGTATGGAAACGGGAAAACAAATAAATGCGCTAAGTAAAAAGTATCCTGGGTTAGTTCCTGAAGTGAGAGTTTTGTTTATGGATGAATCGGATAACGGGTCTGAAACAGAGATAGCCGATTACTTCAAATTCATCGGGAAAGAATACAGTTATAAAGTTTTGTCGATTGAGGATTTTGTTCCTTTGTTTTGGGGTGAAAAAGATTTTCCAGGAGTGTTATATTTATATGAAGGAAAAGAAAGAATTTTCTTTGATGGTAGTGCAGATAATGAATTTAATGTAAACAAATTACTTCAAGAAATAAAACGAGAATATTAATGGCAAAAAAAATTATAGCTGCAAATTGGAAAATGAACCTGATGAGGGAGGAAGCCATCTCCTTGTTTAATGGGGTGAAGAAGGGATTGTCAGCACATAAAGAAACTGAGATTGTTGTTTTTCCTCCTAGTATTTATATTTCTGATTTGATTTCAAATCATCCTCTAATCGAAGTAGGGGCACAAAACTTTTATTTTGAAGAAAAAGGTGCATTTACAGGAGAAATCAGTCCGTTTCAGTTAAAAAACATAGGGTGTAATTACGTTTTAATTGGTCACAGTGAAAGAAGAGAGCTATTTGACGAATCGAATGAGTTATTATCCAAAAAAATGAGGAGTGCGCTTGATGCCAATTTAAAAATTATTTATTGTTGTGGTGAAACCTTGCAAGAGCGAGAAGAGGGGAGTCATTTAGAGAAAATACAATCTCAACTAGAAATTTTAAAATCGCTTACAAATGATGAGTTGAATGCAATTTCTATTGCATATGAACCGATCTGGGCGATTGGGACGGGATTAACTGCAACTCTAGGTCAAGCTGAAGAAATGCATGCTTTTATAAGAAGAATTTTAATCGATTCTTCCTCTAAAGAATTGGCAAGTGAAATTTCAATTTTATACGGAGGGAGTTGCAACGAAAATAATGCCAATGAATTATTCAACTGTCCCAATATTGATGGGGGACTCATAGGTGGAGCGTCTTTGAAGGTTGATTCATTTCTGAAAATAGTTGACTCGATTAAATGAATCATTTAGAATTCCAATTTAATATAGAGCCTTTTGATCCTTGGTCGGACATATTAATGGCTTATCTTTCTGAAATAAATTTTCATGGTTTTTATGAGAAAGATGCTGTGTTAAACGCATTTATTTCGGAGAGTGAATTTGTGCAAGAAGATTTTCAACAAACATTGGATTCTTTTGATGGAAAAGGGGTAGAAATAGCTTTCGTAAAGAACATTATAAAGCATAAAAATTGGAATGCCAGTTGGGAATCTAACTTTTCTCCTGTCGAGATAAATGAAGAACTTTGTATAATAGCACCTTTTCATGAAAGGAATGAAAAGTTTAAACGTACCATCGTTATTCAACCAAAGATGTCTTTTGGAACAGGTCATCACCAAACGACATATTTGATGTGTGAAGCCATTTTGCAACTTGATTTAAGAGAGAAAAAGATCTTAGATATGGGTGCCGGAACAGGTGTTTTAGCCATCCTATGTGAGAAACAAGGTTGTGCGGATATTACAGCAATTGATATTGAGGCATGGTCTGTTGAAAATTGCATTGAAAATTGCATTGCCAATAATTGTGATCATATTATTTCATCTTGTGGAGACGTTGATCTTATCGCTGGCAAGAAATTTGATGTCATTTTTGCCAACATTAATAAAAATATTTTAAAGAGTCATTTGAAGCAATACTTTATGTCTTTAAATAAAAATGGATTGTTATATTTAAGTGGCTTTTTCTCTACAGATATTAATGAGCTAAGAATACTTGCTGAGTCGATAGGTTTAAAACACAAGTCTGCGAATACAAAGGATGAATGGGCAATGCTCATTTTACAAAAATAAGTTTATGAAGTTATTATTGTTTTCTTTCTTTTTTATGGCACTGAGTTGTGTTCAAGCTCAAAAGTTATCAATTGAAAAAGATAAATTCCTAAAACAACTTCCAAAAATCGTTGAGAGTGAATCCTTCTCTAATTTTGTGAAAAGGGATTTCAAAAAATTTATAAATTCCTCAAAGTTAAATTCAACAGAATATACCCGATTAGTTGAAACATGTAATAAGATGTTTAAAAAGTCTTATTCGGCTGATGACGTAATACATTATATATATGCGATTTATTATTCTAAAGACAATTCTTTTCCATCTTCATTTATATCTCAATGGCATTCATATTATGATACTTATTTGATGGAATCAGAAGCTGTGGAATTAAAATCTTTCATACGTTTCAGTGAGGGCTTATTTAAATACAGAAGTTTTTATAAAGAGTCAGATTACCGATGGGTATTAGATGGAGGGATTCTTGAGTGGGAAAATGATAAAACTTTGAGATTGGTCGTTAAGAATACAGATTTGAAATGTATGGTTTACCAATCTGGCCCTAGAGATAGTGTTATTGTCTACAACACTTCCGGGTATTATGATGTTTCGAGAAAAACTTGGAAGGCTAGAGGTGGAGAGATAACATGGCAAAAGGTAGGTTTTCCAAAAAATGAGACATTCGCTAAAATTCGAGGATATACAGTATTGGCCAAAGAAACAAAAATAAAAATAGATACGGTTGAACTAACCACCCCGTATTTCGATAATCCAATTCTTGGAAGACTTGAAGATAAAACCATTTTTAGTTTAAAAGAAGGAGAATCAAGTCCCATATTTAACTCTTTTGAAAAAAGATTGCTGATTACAGATTTACGTGATCAAATTGATTATGATGGTGGATTTACGTTAGAGGGGGCTAGTTTTATTGGTCGAGGGGTGGAGGATAATTTAGCTAAAGTCACACTTAAATATAATGACAAAAGACTTTTTGAATTGAGGTCGCTTAATTTTGTGATGACACCACAACAAATCATTTCAAGGAAAGCTGATATTTCTATGTTTTACGAAAATGGTGATTCATTGTATACTAAAGGAGCCCTTGTTTATTGGAATGAGAAACAACAAAATCTCAAAATAACTGCAGATAAAAAGGGCACAAACCCTGTGCCGTTTGTTGATAATTTCTTTAAAATATTTGTAGACGCACCAGTATTATCTTGGAGGCTAAATACACCATTCCCCATGTACACCTATGAAGTTGGAACAGCTCAATCACAGCGTTATGCTCATATAGAGTCTTGGAATTATTTTGATGAAAGAATTTTTGATAAATTTTCTGGAATAGGAAATATAAATCCTCTTATGGCAATTGCAGAGCTTAGTATTAGCGAGGATTCTTATCAATTGCCAGTTGGAAAGGTAGCGAGTAAGCTGAGGAAAACAGTAGGACAAAGTAAGTCTCAGCTTATTGATATTTCTAGTATGGGCTTTATCCAATATTCTTCCAATTCAAGTCATGTTGTCGTGGATCAGAAGCTCATCAATTATGCTTTGGCTAAAAAAGGTGAGAAAGATTATGATGAGCTGAGATTTGTTACTGATTTAAGACCGAAAA
>CAJQPH010000192.1 GCA_905480165.1 uncultured Flavobacteriales bacterium | reverse complement strand
GCTGAAATCCGCAAATGTTTTTGAATATTTAAATCATGCATCAGACTATGGCATTTCGGTAAAAGAAGCTAAAGCAGATTTTAACGCCATGGTAAAAAGAAGTAGAGACGTTGCCGATGGAATGAGCAACGGAATCAAATTTTTGATGAAAAAAAATAAAATAGACGTTTTGACTGGCACAGGAACCATAAAAGCATCTAAAACCGTTTCGGTAACCAACGCGTCAGGGGAATCAACTGATTATGTTGCGAACAATGGAGTTATTATAGCTACTGGAGCAAGATCTAGAGCATTGCCCAACCTACCTCAAGACGGTGAAAAAATAATAGGCTATCGACAAGCCATGACGCTAAAAAAACAACCGAAGAAAATAGTGGTTGTTGGTTCTGGTGCAATTGGTGTTGAATTTGCCTATTTCTACAATGCCATTGGTACTGATGTTACGGTTGTTGAATACATGCCAAATATTGTACCTGTAGAGGACACCGACGTTTCAAAACAGCTTGAGAAATCATTCAAAAAAGCTGGTTTAAAAATAATGACCAATTCTTCTGTTGAAAGTGTTGATACAAAAGGGAAAGGCTGTGTAGTTCATGTTAAAACCGAAAAAGGTGAAGAAAAAATAGAGTGCGATGTTGTACTTTCTGCGGTTGGAATTCAAGCAAACATAGAAAATATTGGACTGGAAGAAGTTGGCATTGTTGTAGATAATGGAAAAATACTCGTCAATGATTACTATCAAACAAATATCCCTGGTTATTATGCAATAGGAGATGTTGTACCGGGGCCTGCATTGGCACACGTAGCTTCTGCAGAAGGTATAGTTTGTGTTGAGAAAATAGCAGGACAGAATCCTGACGCTATCGATTACGGAAACATTCCTGGTTGCACCTATTGTTCTCCAGAAATTGCTTCTGTAGGAATCACGGAAAAAGCCGCCAAAGAGCAAGGATTAGACATAAAGATTGGTAAGTTTCCTTTTTCAGCATCAGGTAAAGCGAGTGCCGCTGGAGCCAAAGATGGATTCGTTAAATTGATATTCGATGCCAAATACGGAGAACTTCTTGGAGGTCATATGATCGGTGCGAACGTAACAGAGATGATTGCTGAAATTGTTGCTGTTAGAAAACTGGAAACGACAGGTCATGATTTAATCAAGACCATTCACCCTCACCCAACAATGTCAGAGGCCGTAATGGAAGCGGCTGCCGCTGCTTACAACGAAGTGATTCACCTTTAGCGTGAAACTTTATTTATTGGTTCCTTTTATTTTTTGTCATTTACTTGTAAATGCACAAAACTCCGTTTGTTTTACGATAGAAGACAATCCAAACAGCAATGTTTCAGGTTTGGGGTTATTTACAAAATATGTAAATGTATTGGATTGTTTCAGTATTTATGCTGAAAGTAGCATACCTGACACAAAAGTATTGCATGCAGCTGCAGTTGCCGCAGAATTATTGGACAATGATGAAAATGGTTTTGTTGATGACGAAGTTTTAAAAACAGCACTTCAATCAAGTGGTGCATTAATTCCCATTTTCTATCAAGAAAATAGCAGTGCAGAAAATCAGTTTTTTACACAATATAACGGAGAAGGTGCCGCCGCAGTGCTTTACAACAATGAAATGAACCCCGTTCAGACAGGTTATTGGGGAAGCGATGCTACTGTTGAAGAAGTGATTCATGTCATCAATGCCATAGGACACAGTTCTATTTATCCAAATGCTTTTTCTATTGAGCCTAACTCTTCTCTTATGAGTGAAGCCATGGATGTTGCAAGAGGAGGTCAGTTTATAAACATTCCTAATCCATACCCAAATAGTGCTTGGTATCATTATGATGATCAAACCTGTGATTACGGTTGTATGGCCATTGAATACATGTACTGGTCCATCGTTTCGTGGATGGGGATTTTAAATGATCCAAGCACATGCAACGGAATTGCAAATGAATGGGAACCCTGCTCTCCTTCACTTTTTCAAAGCACGGATATTTTGATGTTTGCCCTTATTACAGATCCTCAATATCAATTACCTCAATTGGCTCCTGATGGAAATTATTGCCCTCAAAATTCAGGAATGGAATCTACTATTGGTTTTGAAGATATTAGGGTTTTTCCAAATTACAGTGAGCATGTTATTCATATAAAAAATATGAAAGGAAACAACACCATTTCACTGAAAGACACGACAGGTAGATTAATTTACACTCAGAAAACTACAAATCAGGATTTGACTTTGGATGTTTCTATGGTTCATTCAGGTCAGTATATTTTATTGATTGAAAGAGGTTCTAAACACAGTTACCATAAAATCATGATTCACTAAAACAGCTGTATTAAATAATGCCAAAGGATATTTAGTTTAAGGAAGAGGTGTGAACCATATATAAAATGGCTTCCAATCAAGTGAATAATAACATACTCACAGTAAATAAATCAAAAACACCTTGAAGAAACCATAAATAACGGAACTTATTGTCTTTATCTGTTTTCCAAAACACATAAGCTAAAAGTAAAGGTGCAATTGGTGTTAACCAAAATAATGGTCCAATTAGCCCCAATACCGAAATAACTATAAATGAGAATATGTATAGGATTGAGAAGTCTAGTCCTCTCTGATATTTCCACAAAAAGACAGCTGCAATAAGTAGTAGCTTAGCAATTAATTTAGCCATATCGACCCATAAAGATTCATCCAGCTTTTGCAACTGAATATCGCTGCCAACCGTGCCTAAAATGAGCGGATTATACATTACCTGAACCATTGAAAAGGCAAAAAACAAGAACACATAGCCCTGAAAAGAATTTCGATTCCAGATTAGAAATTGAATAAAAACGATGAAAAAAATGAGGTCAAAAAGAGGAAAAGGAAGAAGGAAAAACCGGGCATCAAAAAACAAACCTAAGGCATACATCAGAACAGTAAGAATGGCTATTGATACAATCTTCTCTTCTCTAATCATCACTACCTATAACATCATAGATATAATCAAATGTTGATAGGATATCTGGTTTCCCATCTACAATGGCAATATCATGTTCAAAATGAGCACTTGGTTTTCCATCTGCAGTAACAATGGTCCATTGATCATCCAATGTTATGACTTTTTCAGTACCCATATTAATCATGGGCTCAATGGCTATAGTCAATCCGTTCTGGAGCTTTTTACCACGACCACGTCTACCATAATTTGGAACCTGAGGCTCCTCGTGCAAAGTTTTACCCAAACCATGCCCTACCAAATCCCGCACTACACCATATCCATTGGATTCAGCATGTTGTTGAATGGCCCAACCAATATCTTCCAATCGATTGGAAATTGTACACTGCTCTATCCCCTTGTACAAACACTCCTTGGTGACTTTTAATAATTTTTTAACTTGAGGATCAACATTTCCAATCGGAAAGGTATAAGCATGGTCACCGTAATACCCTTTATAAACAGCACCACAGTCCACAGAAACCACATCTCCATCTACAAAAGGCTTATCTGTAGGTAAACCATGAACAACCATCTCATTTACAGAGATCAATAGAGTACTCGGACAACCATACAACCCCAAAAAACCTGGAGTCGCATCTTGTGAAAGAATATAATCATGAGCCATTTTATCGAGCTCTTTCGGTGTAACCCCTTCTTTCATGTGCTTAGCAACTAGACCTAAAGTTCTACTTACAACTTGGGCCGCATCACGCATGATGGCTATTTGTTCTGGAGTCTTGTATAAAATCATGTTTCTGCTAAATAAAGGCATGGCCTGCAAATTTAGACAAATATCAGTTTGTGTTGGCTATTTTAATTGATTTAACCATTTAAGCGTATCGACTCCATCAGCGTAGTCACTCAGCGAAGGTTGTTGTGCTTTCCCAAAAGGAATACGTCCATCACCAACGATGCATTGTAATTGTTCTTTATTCTCTTCTAAATAGTCCAGAATATCTGATTCAGAATCATAAAAGTGATAATACAACATGCCGAGAGGTGAAAACAATTCTGCAGATTCTTTTAAGAGTACAAAATTATTGTCAAGAAGTTGTTCTTGATTTAAAAGATGTACCGCTTTATTGTAATCATAGTTGTTTCCATATTTCTTATTATGAACGACATCTCCCATAACAACAAGGCCTTCAAAAACTTTATTAATATCATAGGTCCTTGGCAAT
This sequence comes from uncultured Flavobacteriales bacterium, assembly GCA_905480165.1. Classification (GTDB taxonomy): domain Bacteria; phylum Bacteroidota; class Bacteroidia; order Flavobacteriales_D; family Crocinitomicaceae; genus UBA952. The sequence continues at coordinate 12,406 of CAJQPH010000192.1, read as the reverse complement.
AGCAAATGAGAAACATTTCTACATCCTCGTCCGAAATAATTAAAGATATCCTCTGCCAAAAGCTCTACATCTTTCTTACTTTCGCTTCCATCAAGTATTGCTATTGAAGTTCTATTTGACCTAAATATATGAGGATATGAAGAGAAGTATTGCTCAAAATATGCCGAACTTGAATCACTACCTGTTGCAATAACCGCGTCAAAATCAGAAATCTTACCCTCGGAAAACGTTATTCTATCTTTAAGCTCTGGCTCAAAGACAAATAAAAAGTCAGCCAAAGCAGGTAGCAAATATTTATCATCAGAGCTTAGCTTAGCCAAAATCTTATTCCCTGACATCAAAACACTAAGAAAATCATGAAACCCTACGAGGGGAATATTTCCAGCCATAATCACAGCGACTGTTTTAGACTCAACATTATACCCATACTCCGCAGTCCAATTCTCAAGCTGATTTTCAGTTAACAATACTCCAAGACTTCGAAGAGATTTACGAACCATTTCTTCGGTAAACCAGCCATTGTAGTGTTTTTGTCTAACAATTAACTCATTAAAAACTGAATATTCTTCTTCTGTAATACCCAATTCAAAACCTGTCCAATCATTTGATTGTCCAAAATGAGTCATCAACTTACCTAGCTGACTGAATGCAAATTTTATGTTTTCTTTTTCCACAGTACAAATATACGAAGCATCTTTTTTGTTATTTGAACAAAAGATTCCAAAATCCGTTTCTATATTTGTAAAAAAAAGATTTGCAATGGCAATTATAATTACTGATGAATGTATCAATTGCGGAGCTTGCGAGCCCGAATGTCCAAATAATGCAATATATGAGGGTGGAGCTGAATGGAAATATTCAGATGGTACAACGCTCAAAGGTATGATTACAACGCTTAACGGTGATGATCTTGAAGCTGACAAGGCACAAGATCCTGTTGATATGGACGTTTATTACATTGCTCATGATAAATGTACAGAGTGCGTTGGGTTTCATGATGAACCTCAATGTGCTGCGGTCTGTCCTGTTGATTGTTGTGTAGATGATCCAGATTACCGTGAATCTGAAGATGAACTTTTAGCCAAGAAAAGTTTTCTGCATTTATAAAATCAAATCGGCTGGGCTTTTGAAAGTGTGATTTCGATGTAAGAGGCACCCACCCCGTTCGGGCTGTAATTTGCATCTTGCATGACAAATCCTTCATTTTTATAAATCAAAGCTTTTAACTCTCCTTTTAATCTTCCTTCACCAACACCGTGAATAATCAAAACTTTAGTTTTTCTTTTCTCCAGATTACTATTGATGAATTCTCTGAAACGTTTGATTTGAAGATTTAGCTTGTCATAAGAACTATACCGATCATCTTCGTCTAATAACGCCTCAAAGTGAAGATCAATCGAAGGAATTAGGTCCAGTTCTTTCCTTGCTTTAGATTTACTAGATTCATCTTCGTCTTTTATTACAATTTTTCCGCTTATAATCGGCTTGGTCTTAACAATTAAAGACAAAGAAACTTTTTGCTCAAAACCATGCTCATCTTCTACCTGAGCAAATGTGTCGCCGATATTAAGAATGGTATAGTTTCCGGTCTCGCTCAGAATCGAAACTCTTTCTCCGATGGAAAATTTCATTTAATTATATTACATATTACGACGATACTGACCTCCAACCTCAAATAAGGCATTAGTCACTTGACCTAAGGAAGCCACCTTACAGGTTTCCATCAATTCTTCAAATATATTCTCATTATTAATGGCCGCATCTTGAATCACTTTTAATCCTTGATCTACTTCCTTTTGATTTCCTTTATTTAGATTGTTAAGCATTGATATCTGATATTTCTTCTCGTCTTCCGTTGCGCGAATAACTTCTTTAGGTAAAACCGTTGGAGATCCTTTTGAACTTAAAAATGTATTTACCCCAATGATTGGAAATTCTCCCGTATGCTTTAAAGTTTCATAATACAATGATTCCTCTTGAATTTTAGAACGCTGGTACATGGTTTCCATTGCACCTAGCACACCACCTCTTTCCGTAATTCTGTCAAACTCAGCTAGAACAGCTTCCTCAACCAAATCGGTTAAATCTTCAATAATGAATGCCCCTTGTAATGGGTTCTCATTTTTAGCGAGACCCAATTCTCTATTTATAATGAGCTGAATCGCCATTGCTCTTCTTACTGATTCTTCTGTAGGCGTTGTTATCGCCTCGTCATAAGCATTGGTGTGAAGAGAATTACAATTGTCATAAATGGCATACAATGCCTGAAGTGTAGTACGAATATCATTAAAATCGATCTCTTGTGCATGCAATGAACGACCTGAAGTTTGAATGTGGTATTTGAGCATCTGAGCTCTAGCGTTTGCACCGTATTTTTTACCCATTGATTTTGCCCATATTCTTCGGGCTACTCGACCAATAACTGCATATTCGGGATCGATTCCATTGGAAAAGAAGAAAGATAAGTTTGGTCCAAAATCATTGATACTCATTCCTCGACTCAAGTAATATTCAACATATGTGAACCCATTGGCCAAGGTAAAAGCAAGCTGAGTAATGGGGTTGGCTCCCGCCTCGGCAATATGATAACCTGAAATCGAAACAGAGTAAAATTCCGAATTCCTTTATCAATAAAGTATTCCTGAACATCCCCCATCAATCTCAAGGCAAATTCAGTAGAAAAGATACAAGTGTTTTGCGCTTGATCTTCTTTTAAGATATCGGCCTGAACCGTTCCTCTGACCTGCTTTAATGTATCCGATTTGATTTTCTGATAAACCTCATCATTAAGAACCTGATCTCCTGTTACACCCAGCAACATAAGGCCAAGACCATCATTTCCTTCAGGCAAATCTCCATTATAACTTGGTCTTGTAACTCCTTTCTCTTTATATATTGAGTTGATTTTATACTCTATATCAGACTCTAAACCATTCTCCTTAATGTATTTCTCACAATTCTGATCAATTGCAGCATTCATGAAAAATGCCAAAAGCATAGGTGCAGGTCCATTAATTGTCATTGAAACCGATGTTGCGGGATGACTCAAATCAAATCCAGAATACAACTTTTTCGCATCATCTAAGCAACATATAGAAACACCCGCATTACCGATTTTTCCATATATATCAGGTCTTACATCTGGGTCATTTCCATAAAGAGTGACAGAATCAAATGCTGTAGACAAACGTTTGGCCGGCATGCCTAAACTCACGTAATGAAAACGTTTATTCGTTCGTTCAGGACCACCTTCACCTGCAAACATCCTTGTTGGGTCTTCTCCCTCACGTTTAAAAGGAAACAATCCCGAAGTGTATGGGAAATGACCTGGGAAATTCTCCTGTAGAATCCATCGTAAAATATCCCCCCAGCTCTTGTACCTAGGAGATGCTACTTTAGGTATTTTAGAATGAGAAAGAGATTCAGTGTGCGTATCAATTTTCAGTACTTTATCTCTTACCTTGAATTCATAGATAGGATCTTTAAATGCTTGTTTCTTTTCATCCCAGTTTTGAATAAGCTCCCAATTTTTTGGATCAAAATTGAGTTTCTCCTTTTCAAAAACTTCTTGAATATTTTTCACCAATCGGTCTTTGTCTTCAAGTTCCGAATTACCAATGGTTTCGATTGAAGATTGCAATCCTTGAAGCTTTTCCGCAACCTCAACTTGTTGCTCAACCCACTTGTCATAAAATCTGTTATTCTCTGATATTTCCGATAAGTATCGCGTTCGTTCTGGTGGAATCACAAATATCTTTTCAGACATTTCTCTTGTAATTTGAAAATTCGAAACCAATGAAGATTCTGTCTTTTCATCAATATGATCCATGATTACTTTGTATAGGGTGTTCATGCCAGGATCATTAAATTGAGATGCAATCGTACCATGCACAGGCATATCATCAACTTTCGATTCCCATAAATTATGATTCCTCTGATATTGTTTTCTTACATCTCTTAATGCATCGAGGGCTCCACGTTTATCGAATTTATTTAAAGCGATAACATCTGCAAAATCGAGCATATCAATCTTTTCCAATTGAGTAGCCGCTCCATACTCAGGGGTCATCACGTACAAGGAAACATCAGAATGGTCCAAAATTTCAGTATCGGACTGACCTATACCAGAAGTTTCAAGAATAATTAGGTCATAAGAAGCGACTTTTAATATTGATATTGCATCTGCCACATGTTTTGACAATGCCAAATTTGATTGACGAGTAGCCAAAGATCGCATATAAACGCGATCATTTTTTATAGAATTCATTCGGATTCGGTCTCCCAAAAGAGCTCCTCCCGTTTTTCGTTTTGATGGATCTACAGAAACAACTGCAATTTGTTTGTCATCAAAATCAATTAAGAATCTTCTTACCAATTCATCAACCAAAGATGACTTACCTGATCCTCCTGTTCCTGTTATTCCGAGAACTGGAATGCTTTTTTGACTTGCCAATGCTCTTATTGACTCAATCGTGTTTTTATGAAGGTCTGAGAAGTTTTCTGTTGCAGAAATCATTCTCGCTATAGCAGGTACATTTTTTAGCTCGAGATCTTTGATAGAGTGTTCTAGCTTTTCTCCTAAAGCAATATCGCATTGCTCAACCAAATCATTGATCATTCCCTGTAAGCCCATAGACCTTCCATCATCAGGATGATATATTTTGGTTATTCCATAGTCTTGGAGTTCTTTGATTTCGGAAGGAAGAATGGTTCCTCCTCCCCCTCCAAATATCTTAATTTGAGGCGCTCCTTTTTCTTTAAGTAAGTCAAACATATATTTGAAATACTCATTATGCCCTCCTTGATAGGAAGTCATCGCGATGGCTTGAGCATCCTCTTGTATTGCACAATTGACAACTTCTTCTACTGAACGATCATGACCCAAATGTATTACCTCACAGCCTGTAGACTGAATGATTCTTCTCATGATATTAATTGCAGCGTCATGCCCATCAAAAAGAGATGCAGCTGTTACAATTCGTATTTTGTTCTTGGGTTTATAAGGTGCTACCTGTTCCATTGGAAATGTAAATTTTAAGCGTCTAAAAATACAAATTCCATCGCGATATCAAGGACTTAAGCTCGAGATTTCCATGAATACTAATCTACAGAGGACACAAACACCCAATATCTTTCGTATTCGCTATGATTTGTTTGATAAAAACCAACCCCCATATGAGTTGCACTTTCATTCAATAAATTCACATTATGACCCGGACTATTCACCCATCCTTGAAATACGGCTGCAGGTGAGGAATAACCAGCACCAAGGTTTTCCGTGTTTGCAAACCCTGAATAGAACTGTTTAATTCTCTTAAATGTAGAAACACCACGTTGCAAACGACCATTTATTCGGTTATGAGTAGCGTGATCGAAATAGTCTTCATTGGCCATATCGGCAGCGTGATATCGGCCCGCCAGCATCAAAGAAGGTTGTATCCTCAGATTTTTCAAGCCATTTGCAGCCCGATAAGCATTAATCAAATTCATAAGCTCAATTTCATAAGCCCTGTTCAATGCCTTAATCTGTTCATTACCTGATGGATTGGTGTCAAAATTTACAGAAACTGGCTCTTCATTAGGCAGATTGAATGAAAAGAGCAACATACTTGAAATGAGAAAATATTGTACTGACTTCATAAAGGAGATCTTTACTTGTCATAACACAGAAAAAAATGTATGTTACGTCTTTCGATGTATCTCGAACTCTTCTTTGGTGCTGGATTCAAAAGGAGCGATACACTCGAGCATGTCCTTAATTCTAACAATTTCAGGATATTTTGTGGCAGTTGTTTTTGTTGTAATTGCTGAAGAACCTACGATCTGAATCTCTTCAAACTCTTTCTCTGATAAAATCTTATAAAACGACTTGTAGTTGGAAAGCTTTCGGTAATGAGGGAAGATTAAATGCACTTCTGAACCATTCATATTCAAAAGTATATTAATTTGGTATAAGATGATATAATATTATGAACAACTCATTAAACGATACAGACCGAAATAGCTTATCAGAAGCCAAAAAGAATCGAAAAGCTTATCGAAAAAAACTACTTCAGCTTAAAAAACAGAAAGCCAAATCATTGAATTATCTTTTCAACGATCTTCATGAAACTGAATTTGAAACAATGGATTGTTTGAGCTGTGCCAATTGCTGCAAAACCACCAGTCCGATTTTTAGAAATGCAGACATTAATCGACTGGCAAAGCATTTAAGAATGAAAGCAGGAGTTTTTACTGAAAAATACTTAACGCTGGACAATGACAATGACTATGTGTTACAAAAGTCTCCGTGTTCTTTTTTAAATGAAGACAACACTTGCCAAGTATACGACGTTCGACCATTAGCTTGTCGAGAATACCCGCATACCGATCGAAAAAATGTAGCTCAAATTATGGATCTCACTATTAAAAATACAGAGGTCTGTCCGGCCGTGGCTCGAATTGTAAAACAAATCGTTAATATTCCTTGACCCCGCCCTTCTCTAATTTCATCGAAGCTTATACAAAAACGTGATTGATATATCTATTATAAATCCGATAGGGATCAACACCATAAATAAAACACAAAATATCAATAACGCGGAAAGACTTACTTGAAATAAATAAACGATATCATTATTCGTACTTACATATTGATGTATGAAATTTGTTAGGTTATGCCATTGATTTATAAACGGATAATGATTGCTTCCCCCAAGAAAATAATTTAAAAATTTATTGAGCATAAACACATATTCGGTGATTTAAAAAGTCCAGCATCAGCTGGACTTTAGATTGTCATGTAGAAGGTCTTGAACTATACCTTCTTTTTACTTTTCTTGAGCTTGTCATCCTCCATGGGCTCCTCAGCTTTTAGCTCAATAATCTCAGATTCCGGATCTTGCAAATCCACATCAGAATCTTTGGTTGTCACTTCTTCCACTATAACATCTGGATTGTCAGAGGCAGACGTACCACCACAGCTCACAAGTACCAATCCACAACTTGCGATACATAAAAAAACTAACTTTTTCATAATTTTTGATTTTAATTAACACTTGAATTAAAAGCGAAATGAACCGCATACGTTACTCTATTTTGCTTGTTTTTAACTTTCTTTATGACTTCAAATGATGTTCTGATTTAATGAACAAAACATTAAACAAACTCAATTTAAAGCTGTTAAAATACATTATGGTTGTTTTTGATTCCATTTATGTGCACCCTCTACCATCGAATCATAGATTTCCGATGGAAAAATATGATTTACTTCCTAGACAATTGATTTATGAGGGAACAATCAAGGAAAGCGATATTATTCGTCCTTCCGCCATCGAAACGTCAAATGTCGAACGGGTTCACTGTTCCAATTATCTTGGGAATTTAAAGTCCCTTCAAATTACACCAAAAGCTCAACGGAAAACAGGTTTTGTTCATTCTCAAAAGCTTATTGAACGGGAATTGACCATTATGGAAGGAACCAGAATGGCCGCAGAGATTGCAACAAAAACGAACATAGCATTTAATATTGCGGGAGGAACCCATCATGCATTCCATGACCGAGGAGAAGGCTTTTGTTTACTTAATGATCAAGTTATTGCTTCAAAGTGGCTTTTACATGAAAACATGGTTTCATCCATTCTTATTATAGACTTAGACGTTCATCAAGGTAACGGCACTGCTGCATTGTGCGAAAATGAGACCGAAATTTTTACTTTTAGCATGCATGGGAAAAACAACTACCCGTTGAAGAAAGAAAAATCAAATCTAGATATTGAATTAGAGGATAAAACGAATGATAAAATCTATTTATATCAATTGGAATCACAGCTCGAAAATATTGGGAATAAAATTGAACCCGATTTCATATTCTATCAATGTGGTGTAGATATTCTAGAATCGGATAAACTAGGAAGGCTGGGTATATCAAGACAAGGCTGTAAAATCAGGGACCAACTTGTTTTCGAATTCAGCAAGCAACTCAATGTTCCTATTGTGTGCACAATGGGAGGTGGTTACAGTGAGGATATAAAAAATATCGTTGAAGCTCATTCTAATACTTTTAGAGAAGGTCTAAATATGCGATATTGAATTCTAATAGCAATTAATATAATTTCTTGACATTTAAATTAGTTGTAAATTTGCACTGATATGACTTTTTTGTTATTTCTTAATGATATCGCAGGTAGTGAAATAATCTTAATACTTGCTTTCGTATTGCTTTTTTTTGGGGCCAACAGTATTCCGAGTATTGCAAAAACAATGGGAAAGGCCATTTATCAAATCAAAAATGCTTCTGATGATATTAAAGATGAGATAAAAAAATCAGGTGTTGATATTAAGAAAGACCTCAATATTTCGGAATTGATAAAAGAGACCGAGGAAGAAATCAAACAACCCATGGATCAAATGCTCACTGACATAAAACATACCGTAAACTATGAACCTCCTACGAAAAAGAAGGTTAATGTAGAATCTGGTGATGATAAAATTATAGAAAATGAAGGAGATTAAAGTAGGAATTATAATGGGAAGTGCTTCCGATCTTCCAATAATGAAAGATGCCAAAGAAATATTAAATGATTTTGGCATTGAATCAGAGGTTCAAATTGTTTCTGCACATAGAACCCCCGAAAAAATGGTGGAATACGCTAAAAGCGCATCTAAAAAGGGAATAAAAGTGATTATTGCTGGTGCTGGTGGTGCTGCCCACCTTCCCGGCATGACAGCTTCTATGACTACCCTACCTGTTATTGGAGTGCCTATAAAGTCATCCAATTCAATAGATGGCTGGGATTCAATTTTAAGTATTCTACAGATGCCAAATGGTATTCCTGTCGCGACCGTAGCGCTTAATGGTGCAAAAAACGCGGGTATTCTTGCAGCTAGGATCATTGGTGCTACCGATAAGTCTGTTGAAAACCGTTTGACCTCATACGCTGAAGAAATGAAAGCTAAAGTGGAAAAAAGTCAAAATCAGATTGACTAGTCATATAACAAGTACTTTGACCTCATTAGCGCATACTCATCTAGTCCCTTTTGCCACGACTTTCTGATTTCTTCTTCACTCAATCCCGTTACAATTTGGTCATGCAACTTATCCGTTCCTGATAGCTTCTGGAAAAATGATTTTCGCGTAATAAAATCCTCACCGATTAAATAATCTCTAGATTTAATTACATATTCTAAATTGATTTCTTTACTCGTATAATCAATCTGAGGCTTTAAGGCAAAGCACTTCTTATTTTCATGTTTCGGCTTGCTTGCTCCTTCAATTGATTTTGGGGTGAAAGAAAGGTCTGATTTTGGAAACATAGGATGGCCGTACCATTCAAATGGAGCTGAAGTACCGCGCCCAACACTTACACTAGTAGCTTCTAAAAGGCATAAGCTGGGATATAATCTAATTGCCGCATCTGTTTTAAGGTTTGGAGATGGAGGTATAGGGAGACTATACTTCATTTGATGATTATAATTAAGCATTGGGATTACAACCAATTCGCACTGAATAGAATTTTTCAGCCATTGTTCTCCGTTAATCATTTTACCGTATTCTCCAATAGTCATTCCATGAACAATAGGTACGGGGTGCATTCCAACAAATGATTTGTATTTACTTTCTAAAATCGGTCCATCTATATAATCGCCATTTGGATTTGGTCTATCAAGAATGACCAATGGAATATCGTTTTCAGCACATGCCTCCATAACGTAATGCAATGTTGAAATATAGGTGTAAAATCGCACACCAACATCCTGAATATCAAAAAGCACAACATCGATATCATTTAGATCCTCAACTGTTGGCTTCTTGTGTGAACCATATAATGATACTATTGGCAACCCTGTAATTGGATCTTTAGAATTAGAGATGTGTTCTCCTGCACTTCCTACCCCCCTAAAACCATGCTCTGGAGAGAATACCTTAACTACATTATGATTCAAGGCCAACAAGGTATCTACGAGATGAATTCCTGATGATAATAATGAGGATTGGTTTCCTACTACTGCGACTCTCTTGTTCTTAATGATGTCAAAATAAGCGCTGAGCTGATTAGCTCCGATTAAAATAGAAACCTCATTATTTATATCATTTGAAGGTTTTTGAAAATCATTTTGGTTCACGCCCAAAGATTGGTCGTTAGAATGACAAGAAAAAAGTAAAAACAAAAAAATCCACACCAAGCAAAAATGCTTTGTGTATTTTTGATACTTAAAAATCAAAATATTGTCTTTTGAATATTTCATAGCGAACAAAATTCTTAAAACTGACAAGAAAGGTATAAAAGTTTCCAAACCTATCATGCGTATATCCATGATAAGTATTGCACTTACTATTGTTGTAAACGTAATTACCATTGCAGTAGTTACAGGTTTCCAAAATGAAATTAGAAAAAAGATTGTTGGATTCAGCGCACCATTGTTTATCATGAAAGATGGAAACAAGAATATTTATGAATCAGACCCCATTCGTATTGATCAAAAGAAAATAGCACAATTGGAGGAGATTGATGGCATTCAATCCGTTGCACCTGTGATATACAAACCCGCTTTGATTAGATCGGATAAATTTTCCGATGCTAAAAATGAAGGATCATTTAAACAAGAGGTGACGGGGGTAGTTTTAAAAGGAATTGACCGCCAATACCCAATGGATTTTCTAAAATCACAGCTCGTTTCGGGTAAGCTTCCTTCTTTCGACGGAACGAATAAAGAAATTGTGCTTTCGAAAAAAATCTGTAATGACCTCAACTTTAAAATAGGAGATGAGATTGCTATCTTTTTTGTTAAAAAAAGGTCTTTAATGAAACGTTTCAAAATTGCGGGAATATTTGAAACAGGTATTGAAAAAATAGATAATGAAATAATATTCGCTTCCTTGTCAAGTGTTCAAGAACTGAACGATTTTGGGGTAGCTCAAGAAAACTCATTGAACTTTGTTTCTGGCTTTGAAGTGCAAATTAATAATTGGGATGATTTAGAGAGCAAGCATCAAAAAATTGACGAAATCATTGAATTAGAACCCAACGAACATGGAGAGGTTTTAAGGGTTATAAACATACTAGAATCAGAAAATGAAATATTCTCATGGCTTTCTTTTTTAGACACTAATGTTCTGATTATTATTACCTTAATGCTAATTATCGGCATTATAAATATAGGTTCTGTTTTGTTGGTAATGATTGTGATTAGATCAAATTTCATAGGCATCTTAAAAGCGCTTGGCGCCAACAATTGGAGTATCAGAAAAATATTTTTGTATCAAACTGCATCTATTATTTTAAAGGGAATGATCATTGGAAATATAATAGGATTGGTATTGTGCTATCTTCAATATGAATATCAAATTCTAAAACTTGATGCGACGGTGTATTATCTATCTGAAGTTCCTATTGAATTGAGCATGACGAATGTTATAGCCATTAATATCATCACATTTATTGTATGTATGCTGAGCTTACTAATACCAAGTATGGTTATTTCAAGAGTTTCACCTTCAAAATCTATTAAATTCAACTAAAAGGATGAAAAAAGTAAGCCATATATCGAGAAAGGAGCTCAATCTATTTTCGAAAAATGATTTAGATTTCATTTCTCATCAAGAGAATTTAAAAGACTTTATTGGACTTCCTTTTTCGATGGAAAATTTCAGCGAACAAGTTCATCTAAAGAAGAATAGCTTTGATCAAGAAAAAAGAAATGTTTTAACTGAAGTACTATCAGAACAATATCAACATCTCAATAATAATGATCTTGCAATTGATCAAATTAATCGGCTTAAAGATTCTAACACCTACACCATTACCACTGGTCATCAGCTTTGCTTATTGGGAGGGCCTATGTATTTCTTTTTAAAAATTATTCACGTAATCAATCTTTCTAAGATACTTAATGAAAAACACCCTGAAAATCATTTCATTCCCGTTTTTTGGATGGCATCAGAAGACCATGATAGTGATGAAATAGATCATCTTCATTTGTTTAACAAACAAATAAAGTGGGAGCACAATCAAAGGGGAGCTGTTGGCAGGTTTAATAATGAGGGTCTTGAGGATGTATTTGAGCATCTTTTAAGTCTTTTTAATGAAGAACGTCGTGAAGAGCTTAAGGTTATTTTCAATACAATAAAAGGAGATAATTACGGTGAAGCTTTTATGAACTGGTTACATGAAATATTTTCTGAACAAGGACTCATCATTATTGACGGTGACAATAAAGAACTTAAGGACCTATTTAAACCTATAATCGAGTTAGAGCTTAAGGAAGGTTTTTCAAATCATTCAATTCAAGAAACAAACGAAAAATTAAAAAAATTAAAGCGAAAAACACAAGTCCATTCTCGAGAGATCAATTTGTTTTATCTAACTGAAAATGAACGAAAAAGAATTATTAAAACGGAACAGGGTTTTAGTATAGGTGACCAAAC
>CAJQPH010000191.1 GCA_905480165.1 uncultured Flavobacteriales bacterium | reverse complement strand
GCTTCAATGACCTATCCATTATACTTAAATCCGATTCGTATTCACGACACCTTGTATTTTGATGGAGGGTTGTATAATAATTTTCCTGCAGATGTTATGTATAGCGAGTTTGATGCCGATTACATTATCGGTAGTAATGTTTCTCAAAACGCAAGTATTCCTGATGAAAGGGATATGTTTGGAGTGCTTGTTAGTATGACGACTACGCCTACAAGCTTTCACTTGCCTTGCAATGATGGGTTGATCATATTTCCAGAATCCAATATTGGAACTTTTGCTTTTGAGAAAGCAAAAGAAGCCATTGATGAAGGCTACAGGGCAACGCTTAATCAGATGGATTCAATTCTAAAGCATGTTGAAAGTCGGATGTCAATAGACGCGCTTTCGGCCTCGAGAAAAACATTCAGATCGAATATTATTCCTCTCAAAATTTCAGGAGTTAATACTTTTGAAAGAAATAACGCCAATATCTCTTTTACTCAGGCAGCCCTGATCAATGAAAACAAGAATGAAAGTCTTAGTTCAGATGAATTTGAAAAGCGATATTTTAGATTGAATTCCACTCCTGAAATTGCTTATATGTTTCCAAACTTTTCATTAGAGGAAGATTCTACCTTTCGTTTAGATTTAAAAGTGGATAAGTCTAAGGAATTCAAAATTGATGTTGGAGGTCATTTCTCTTCTAGACCAGTGAATACCGGTTACCTTGGTCTGACTTATCAAAATATCGGGAAATTTGCCTCTGCTATTCACGCTGAATCCTATTTTGGAAAGTTTTATGGTTCGGTGAAAACAGATTTTAAAATAGATTTCCCTTCTGTTTTTCCTCTTTCTACAAAAGCCTACTTTGTAATGAATCGATGGGATTATTTTCAAAGCTTTGCTACTTTCTTTGAAGATGTGAGGCCTTCGTTTTTGGTTCAGAATGAAATGTATGGTGGTATAGGGGTTAAAACACCAGTGAGCAACAACTCAAATACTGAGCTTGATTTTAGGTTTTTTTCTTTAGAAGACGATTATTATCAGACAGATTCATTTACGAATCAAGATACTTCCGACATAACCCGATTTTCTGGATATTCCTTTTCATGGGATTATGAGCACAATACTCTTAATAGAAAACAATTTGCGAATGAAGGATCCAAATTTTTATTTAAAATACGATATGTAGATGGAGAGGAAAATACTTATCCTGGTTCAAATTCTATTTTAATAGATACCATTAAGAGGCAACATAGGTGGTTTAACTTTGAAGCCGAATTTCAATCTTACTTTCTCACGAATAGATTTATGCATTTAGGTTTTCATATGAAATCCATTTTCAGTACCCAGCCTCTTTTTGCAAATTACACGGCTTCTTTACTTTCAATTCCTTACTTTGATGTATTGCCAGATATGAATACCTTTTTTTTACCTGAATATCGTTCTTCTCAATTCTTTGGGGCTGGACTTAATGTTGTTTTTTCATTGAAGAAAAAGATTGATTTGAGATTTGATTCTTATTGGTATCAACCTATCTTAAAACTATCAAAAAGTCAGAATGGGGTTTTTCAGACAGCTAAATTATTTAAGGATTCGAATTTTTTATTGTCGTCATCTTTGATTTATCACACGATTGTTGGGCCCATTCGGATGTCTTTGAATTTTTTCCCTGAACAAAAAGATCCTTTTGCATTCCAGATTAGCTACGGATATGTTATTTTTAACGATAAAGCAATTAGATAAAATTAAACGATAATGGAAAAAATAATTTGCGGTATTCAACAAATGGGAATAGGAGTTCCTGATGTCGAAAGTTCATGGTCATGGTACCGAAAGAACTTTGGCGTAAATGTCAAGATATTTGAAGAAGCGGCAGAGGCACCATTAATGACAAGATATACTGGAGATACAGTTCATTCTAGAACAGCTACTCTCGCTTTGAGTATGGATGGGGGGGGAGGCTTTGAAATATGGCAATTTACTTCACGTGATACAGAAAAGGCAACATTTGATATTCAATTGGGCGATTATGGAATGATTGCGTGTAAAATAAAGTCTAGAGATGTTCATGGATCATACAAGAACATGTTAGATAATGGTGTAGTGACAGCATCTGAAATCCTCCAAAGTCCAGATGGAATTGATCATTTTTTCGTTAAAGGACCTAATGGAAATATGTTTGAGGTAATCGAATCGACGGATTGGTTTTCAAATACAGGTCATCCATCAAAATGTGGTGGTGTTGCCGGCTCCATTATTGGTGTTTCTGATATCGACAAATCTTTGGTTTTATATAAGGATATATTGGGTTATGATGAAATTGTTTATGATCAAACAGATTCGTTTGCTGATTTGAATAGTTTTGAATCTGGAAACGGGAAATTCAGAAGGGTTCTTTTAAAGCACAGTAAACCTAGAAAAGGGCCTTTCGCTCGTTTACTGGGAGATACGAGTATAGAACTTGTTCAGTCCTTGGAAAGATCAGATTGCAGAAAAATCTTCGAAAATAGATTTTGGGGTGACTGGGGTTTTATTCATTTGTGTTTTGATGTGCAGGGAATGAATGAATTACAAAAAGAATGTGAGTCAAAGGGCTTCCCATTTACAGTAGATAGTTCAGATACTTTTGATATGGGGGAGGCTGGAGGAAGGTTTTCTTACGTAGAAGACCCTGATGGAACTTGGATTGAATTTGTTGAAACACACAAAGTGCCAATCCTTAAAAAAATTGGCTGGTATATTCATTTGAAAAAACGTAAACCTGGCAAATCTTTACCAAGGTTTATTCTTAAAATGATGGGGTTGAATAGGGTAAAAGATTAGATTACTTTATGCCCAATGCCTGATAAATAACATGTTGAATATCTGTTCGTATATTCATGTCTCTAATTTTCCAATTGCCTTGGTCTGGATGGACACGATTGGAAAGAAACACAAAAATGACATCATGCTCTGGATCCGCCCAAGCCAAAGTTCCCGTGAATCCTGAATGACCGAAGCTGGTAGGTGAGGCCAGGTCATCACAAGTCCCTCCTCCATTTTGTCTAGGTCGATCAAAGCCAGCGCCTCTTCTGTTCTTTTCGAATTGTTTCTTGGTGAAATCCTTTCGTATTTCTTCATTAAAAAGTGTTTGACCTCCGTAACTTCCATTTTTTAAAAAAACTTGCATAATACTCGCAAGGTCAGTGGCATTACTGAAAACCCCTGCATGCCCGCCTACTCCACCAAGCATTGCTGCTCCTGGATCATGAACGTAACCGTGAATTAATTGCTTTCTGAATGTTGAGTCATGTTCTGTTGGGACTATTCTATTTTTATCAAAATAATTGAGTGGTAAATACCTTATGTTTTGTAATCCTAATGGTTCATAAATCATTTCATGAACAAAGTCTTCTTGTTTTTTTTGTAGTATGGATTCAAAAACCTTCTGAGTGAAATAATAACATAAATCAGAGTATTTGTATTTTTTTGACCCCAGACTTGTATTTAGAATACGATCATACATGGTTTGCTCATAATCAGTTTTCAAGTATATGTCATCAGCAACTTTAAGACTGTAAATAGAATCGGGAACACTTCGGTACAAGCTCTTTTTAAGCTGCCCCTCGCTCATTGTTTTCAAATAAAAAGGAATCCATGATTTGAGACCGGATTGATGCGCCATCATCTCCCGGATTTTAATTTTTGAAAAATCGGTATCACCCGTAACATTTTGAATATACTTGCCAAGAGAGTCATCAATGTCGAGCATCCCTCTATATTCCAAATACATGGCAATCATCGTCGATGCGGCAATTTTAGTTATTGAGGCGATATCGTATAGATCATCATTTTTTACTTTTTTAGAATTGATATCATAGGTGTGGGTGCCATAGCTCTTTCTGTATACGATAGAATCTTTTATAGCAACAAGTACCTGACAACCAGGAAATGCCCCTTCTGAAATCCCATTTAATGCAATTTCATCTATTTTATTAAAGCTTCCCGATGGAATTTCAGCATCCTTTAGGGAAGAAAAGCTTAATCTGCCATTTGATTTGGTTTGTATTGATTCCTTAAGGGTGAGTTCGGGGTTTGTGCCAATGGCACCAAAGAGAAGATGAGCTGTGGCGCTGATCGTTTTTGGGGTTGCAAACGGGCAATGTACGAGTGCGTCTATGTTTTGCATTGGCACATACTCCAAATAAGAAACTGGACCATATACGACTGCCACAACAAATTCTTTATGAGACCGATTCAGAATCTTAAGATCATCAAGATATTTTTGAATTGAATCTGTTGGTTTGGGGTGAAATGAGACAATTAATATATCATTGAAATCAAGTGTCTCCTTCTTGTTTTTTGGAGATAACAGGGATTGGGGGTTGATGGAATCCACATGGGTGAAAAGCTTTAAATTCTCCCAAAGCATGCTGTTTTCTGCACCAATGGAGAGCGTATTTATTTTTCTATTTAGTCTTCCGAAAGGAATCAAATCCGAATCATTTTTGATCACGTACAAATTGTTATCCTGCTTAACAGAATCAATACGTATTGTATCATTCTCTAAATGCACTGATGAACCAGTTTGCGCAGTTATTCCAAAAGTATAAGTAATACAACCTAAAAATAGTAGTGTTATTCTCATTAAAATTATTTTCTAAGCGAATCTAAATAGTTTTATCCTTTGTTCTTTACGCAATAATTCAATTTGTTAACAATTCTTATTGAAAGTAAATTCTAATAGGAAGAAATATTCTTGAACTTACTTTTCTTCCATTTAATTCTGCCGGAATCCATTTCGGCATTCCTTTCATTAGGTTGATAATTTGATTCTTTAACTCATAATTCACTTTATCTTTAATTTTCACATCTATGATTTTTCCGTTTTCAGAAACGATGAATTCCACAGGCACCAATAACTCATTTGTGTTTATTAAACTGTATAATTCATTTAATTTTAAGTTATGGGTAATGTATTTATTCATTTCTGAATAACCACCTGTAAATTCTGCTTCAATATCCGGAAAGTCTACTACTGCAGGTTCAATAATGTCAACAATCTTATAGTTTGGGTTTGTATTAAAATTTATGTCAATCCCTTTCACCTTTACATTGTTGTTTATTGATTTCGTTGTGTTTTTTGTGATTTGACTTGTCGATGAAACGTTCTTTTTAATATTTGTAGCTACTTGTTTAGAAACTTTTTTTAGAGGAATATCAGGTTTTTTAATGTCTGTTTTTTTGGTTTTTTGAATCGTGAAATTTATTTCTACGGGCTCTACTTTTGCAAGCTCAATTTGTAATTGATTCTTTTCTGAATAGGTGAATGCGGCGAGTGCCATAGCTGAGGTGATTACAACACCGAGGTACAAAAATGTTTTTTGACTGCTGTTTTTAGGTTTTGTCATATCTATTGTTTTTGGATAATAATCAAAAGACATGCCATTAATAAGTGTAGTATTGACACTAACTTAAGATACGTAATTTTCATCAATTTTTCTAAATAACTTGTCAACAGTGACATATATAATTGTTAGTAAAATCAGGTGCAATTATCTTCTGTATAGGCTTCATAATGTTTAATTTTGTTACAAATTGAAGCGTTAGCTTATAAATTTTTTTTATGGAATTATTCGGGAATTTTGGTTCCAATTCTGATTTGTCTTCTACAATAGGCTTGTCAAATACAGGGAATCAATTTTGGAATTTAACCCCTGCAGAATTGGTAGAAGACACCATCTTGCAAGGTGAAGGGTTGCTTACTGATACTGGGGCTCTAGCAATTGATACGGGTGAATTTACAGGAAGATCCCCCAAAGATCGTTTTATCGTAGAAGATGATATTACGAAAGACGCTGTTTGGTGGGGTGGCATTAATAAAGGAATAAGTTCTGCTCATTTTGATACCTTATATGCTCGTATGAAGTCATATTTATCTGGTAGAGATATTTATGTTCGAGATTCTTATGCCTGTGCAGACGACGACTTTCGAATGAATATTCGGGTTGTAACAGAGTTGCCATGGTCTAATATGTTTGCATACAACATGTTTTTACGACCTGATGAGGAGGAGATAAAGTCTTTTTCTGCCGATTGGAATATCGTTTGTGCTCCTGGTTTTATGGCAGACCCTGAAATCGATGGTACTCGGCAACATAATTTTGCTGTTCTAAATTTCAGTAAAAAAATGATTTTGATTGGTGGTACTGGTTTACAGGTGAAATCAAAAAAGGAATTTTTTCAGTATTAAATTTTGTCTTACCCCATGATCGAAATGTGCTTTCAATGCATTGTTCAGCGAATATCGGTGAGAAAGGGGATACTGCAGTGTTTTTTGGGTTATCAGGAACCGGTAAAACAACACTATCGTCTGATCCTAATCGAGCATTGATTGGAGATGATGAGCATGGTTGGAGTAATGACACTGTCTTTAATTTTGAAGGAGGATGCTACGCCAAGACTATCGACCTCTCGAGAGATAAAGAGCCGCAAATATATGATGCGATTAAGTTTGGTGCCATTTTAGAGAATATTGGATTCAATAATGAAAGTTCAACACCTGATTATACTGATGGATCGATTACAGAGAATACAAGAGTATCTTACCCGATAGATCACATAGACAATATTGTATTGCCTTCAAAGGGAAG
Organism: uncultured Flavobacteriales bacterium; assembly: GCA_905480165.1. Lineage (GTDB taxonomy): Bacteria > Bacteroidota > Bacteroidia > Flavobacteriales_D > Crocinitomicaceae > UBA952. The sequence goes on along the minus strand of CAJQPH010000191.1, from coordinate 15,130 downwards.
TTCTCCAAAGAATATATTCTTTTTGACTTGTGATGCGTTTGGTGTTCTCCCTCCAATTTCAAAACTGACTAACGAGCAGGCAATGTATCATTTTATGTCTGGTTATACTGCTAAAGTTGCCGGTACAGAGGTAGGTATTACAGAGCCAACAACAACCTTTTCAGCATGTTTTGGTGCTGCATTTTTACCTTTACACCCGGCTAAATATGCCACATTGTTAGGTGATAAACTAAAAGAATCAGATACAACGGTGTGGTTAGTGAATACAGGATGGTCAGGGGGTAGTTATGGTGAAGGAAGTAGAATGAAACTATCTTACACAAGAGCCATGATTACTGCTGCTCTGGAAGGAACACTTGATCGCGAAGAATTCAAAACGTTACCCGTCTTTGAATTGGCATATCCATCTTCATGTCCTGGTGTCCCTTCAGAATTACTCAATCCAAAGCAAACATGGTCAGATTCAGCTGCATATGATGATACTGCTTCCAAATTGGCATCTAAGTTTGTAGATAATTTCGAAACCTATAAGGAAGAGGCTGATGCCTCAATACTTGCTGCGGCACCAAAAGTTCTTGTTTAATTGTTTCAAATCCATTTCATACCATAATAAAAGCCCTCAGTAGTGAGGGCTTTTTTGGTTTTTGGTAAATATTTAAGCACAAAAAAAACCCTCAAAGAGGGTTTAAATATTTTTTAACGATTCTTTAGAATTATCGTTTGGCCATTGTTTCGTCCGAAACAGAAAGCTTTTTTCTGCCTTTTCTACGACGGGTAGCCAATACTCGGCGACCATTTTTAGTTGCCATTCTACTACGGAATCCGTGTTTGTTTCTTCTTTTTCTTAACGAAGGTTGGAACGTTCTTTTCATCTTATTTTAGTTCAAATAATTATACATTTGAGGACTGCAAAGATAGAACTTTTTTATAAAATTCAAATCTTATGGATAAAAATATTTAAAAAAATCCTATACTCGTTTAAACAACTATTTTTGTAAGCTAATTGTTGATCATGAAAAATAGTTTTACAATCTCAAATGAAGGACATGGAAATAGATAGAAAGAAAAGAAATTTAATATATTTCTTAAAGCCCTATTTATGGTGGTATTTTATCGGTTGGATATTTCTAATACTGTCTTCCTCTGCTGGCTTGATGTTTCCTTATTTGATGGGTAAGCTTTTAGGGGCGGGTTCATCTTCAGCGGGAGCTTCCACGCCAAGTAGTATTGAGTTATTAAATTTTAATAATGCTACGGAAGTGGCCTATGGTTTATTCATCCTTTTTGGATTCCAAGCTCTATTTTCATTCCTACGTGTGGTTATTTTTAATAATGTGACTGAAAATGCATTAAGAGACCTCAGAAACACTGCTTTTGAAAGAATGGTTTTTATGCCCATGAACTTTTTCGATGTCAACAAAGTCGGGGAATTGACAAGTCGGGTTTCATCCGATATAACGCAAATACAGGACACGTTAAGAACCACGGTTGCTGAATTCTTTAGACAAGTCATTATCATTCTTGGAGGTGTCGCATTTCTCTTTTTTATTTCATGGAAACTTGCTCTCATTATGCTTGCGACTGTTCCAATAATGGCTTTGTTGGCAGTATTTTTTGGTCGATTTATAAGGAAGTTAAGTAAGCAGGCTCAAGATTTTGCAGCTGAATCTAATTCAATTATTGAAGAAACACTATCTGGCATTTCAAATGTTAAGGCATTTACTTTTGAATATTTTGCCATTAAGAATTATAAAGGTAAAACACAGGAAATTCGAAACTTAAACGTAAAAAGTGGAATATGGAGAGGGCTTTTCGTTTCCTTCATTATTTTTTGTTTGTTTGGTGCGATTGTATTTATAGTTTGGCAAGGACTCATATTGACGCAGGGGCCTAATCCTGAATTATCTAGTGAGGGATTCTATCAGTTTGTTTTGTTTACCATCATGATGGGGGCCAGTGTAGGTTCTTTACCTGATCTTTATGCAAATATTCAAAAGACTTTTGGAGCCATAGAAAACCTAATGGTTATTATCAATGATGAAACTGAAAACGACGGAAAAGAGGGCAAATTAAAAAAGGGTATTGTTGGAAATGTTTCTTTCAAAAATGTGAGTTTTAACTATCCTCAGAGGCCAGACATTTCTGTGCTTGAAAAGGTTTCATTGGAAATTAGTAAAAATGCGCAAGTTGCCTTAGTTGGTTCCAGTGGATCAGGAAAGACCACTATCGCAAGTTTGATTTTAAGTTTTTATCATGTTCAGCATGGCGAATTATTAATAGATTCAGAAAGAATAGGGGATTATGACTTGAAGTATTTGCGGTCTCAAATGGCATATGTTCCTCAAGATGTTCTGCTTTTTTCGGGATCCATTTATGATAATATAATTTTTGGTAAGCCGAATGCGACAGATGAAGAAGTCATTGAAGCAGCGAAAAAAGCCAATTCTTGGGAATTCATTTCTTCATTTCCTGAAGGGATTAAAACAGAAGTTGGTGATCGAGGAATCCAATTGTCAGGAGGCCAGAAGCAACGCATTGCTATTGCCCGTGCTATCTTAAAAGACCCAACGATATTAATATTAGATGAAGCCACATCGGCATTAGATTCAGAGTCTGAAAAGCTTGTTCAGGATGCATTGGAAATACTGATGAAAGGAAGAACCTCCATCGTTATTGCACACAGACTATCTACCGTTAAAAAGGCCGATCAGATTTTGGTTTTAGATAAAGGATCTATTGCCGAATCGGGTAAGCATAAGGAATTAATGGATAGAGACGGGATGTATGCAAGGTTGGTAAATATGCAGCAGTTAGATTCTAACGAATAGGAGATTCACTTCTATATTTCTTACATTTATACTACATAACTCTACAATATGAAGATTTTATTAATATTCGTAATAATCGTTTTTACGAATAACTTTTTTGCTCAGAAAACATTTTCTTCAAAGTCAGTATTAGGACACGAATTAGGGACTGAGTTTTCTACGCATGCACAAGTGGTTGATTATTTTGAAGAATTGAACCGCGCATTTCCAAATAATTCAAAATTGGAAATTTATGGGGAGACTAATGAGGGTAGAACCTTACAGCTCATGTTTATAGGTAACGAAAACACAATAAAAAACCTAGAACAGATTAGAAATAAACATCTTAACTCAAGTATAAATGAGAATATACCAATAGTTTGGTTAAGTTATAATGTCCATGGAAACGAAAGCTCAGGTACAGAAGCAGCGATGGAAACTGCATTGATTCTTTTGAGGGATAAAAAGGAGTGGCTAGATGATGTTTTAATAATAATAGACCCCTGTCTAAACCCTGATGGAAGAGATAGGTATGTTAATTTTTTCAAACAATATTCTACATTATCAAAAAACTCAAATGTACGATCAATAGAGCATCAAGAGCCTTGGCCCGGTGGTAGGTTCAACCATTATTTATTTGATTTGAATAGAGATTGGGCATGGTTGACCCAAGTCGAATCTCAACAAAGAATAAAAAAATACAATCAATGGATGCCCCATGTCCATGTTGATGTTCATGAGCAAGGAATCAATGAGAATTATTATTTCCCTCCTGCGGCCGAACCATACCACGAAATAATAACGGATTGGCAACGCAAGTTTCAAGAGTACATTGGTGAAAACCATACAAAATATTTTGATGCTAACAATTGGCTTTATTTCTCCAAAGAGATTTTTGATCTGCTTTATCCGAGCTATGGCGATACCTATCCGATGTATAATGGAGCCATTGGTATGACTTATGAACAAGCGGGCAGTGGTAGGGCAGGGATAAGTGTTGTTATTGCTAACGGTGACACCCTCACCTTAAGAAGTCGAGTAGCTCACCATGTAACAGCGAGCTTATCTACTGTTGAGGTAGCTTATAGCCATAAAGAACAACTCATTTCGGAATTTCAAACCTTCAATAATGATTTCCCATATGCCTATCAATCCTATGTGCTTTCAGGAGATTCCTTCAAGATGAATTCTTTGCTTAGACTATTGGCTCTTCATGATATTAAAGTGGGAAAACCAAAGGAAGGGAGTTTAATTAAGGGCTGGTCTTATACCTCTCACGAAAAGACGACTTATAAGGTAAAATCGAATGATATAGTTGTTTCCGTCGATCAGCTCAAAGGTCCAATGGTGAAGGTTCTTTTTGAACCGCAAACGTTCCTGTCTGATTCACTTACCTATGACATTACTGCTTGGTCATTGCCATATGCTTTTGGATTGAATGCTTTTGCATGCGAGTCTCGAGTACCAAATGAAAGTGAATTATCCGTGCCTAATGATTATTTAGTTTCGTCATTACCAATGAACTCGAAAGATGCCTTTGCTTATGTCTGCAAATGGGAATCTATGGAATCTGCGCGATTTTTAGAAAGACTCTTACGTTCAAACGTGAATGTTAAATTTGCCAAAAAATCATTTCAACTTGATGGGAATCTATACGAACCTGGATCTTTAGTCATTGCAAGGGGAGAAAATTCAGAAATTAATATTGATTCGTTGCTCATTCAAGCATCAGCTGGTTTGGAACTTCAAATTAACACTTGTCTTACAGGATCCGTGGAAAAAGGAAATGATTTTGGCTCATCGTCTTACCGGGAAATTCAAAGTCCGAAAATCGGATTTCTTGCTGGAGAAGGACTTTCTCCACTTAATACAGGAGAGACATGGCATTATTTGGAACAGCGCCTCAAAACCCCTTTTCTAATGCTGAGACCTAATGATATTCAAGATTTTGGAATATCTGACCGCGATGTCTTGATGGTGCCCGAAGGGAGCTTGTCAGCTGAAATATCAGCTGAAATCTTGAGTTGGGTTAAAAACGGTGGTCGCTTGGTTCTTTTCGGTGAATCGGTAGAAAACTTTTTAAATCAACTGTCAATAGAATTAACAGAACAATCTAACGAGTTTCATGAAATGAGTGAAAGAGATGAGCTAAGCGAAATGATTACTGGAGCTATATTTAATTGTGAAATTGACAAAAAACATTCATTATCTTTTGGATACGACTCTTATCACACACTTAGACAAAGCGCCTCTCGTTATAGACTGAAGTCTGGCACATCAGTATTCGAGCTTCCTAAAAATACAAAACAGGTATCTGGTTTTGTAGGTTCTAGAGTAAAAAATGATCAGGGAGGAGCCCTTATTGCCGGTCAGGAGCAATATGGCAAAGGAAGTGTAACATATTTTATTGATAATCCATTATTCAGAGGATTCTGGAGTAATGGTTTACTCATGGTTGCAAATGCAATATATTTCGCAAATGATTAAGGGTTAAATCAAACCTTTTGATCTCAAAAACTCATCTAAAGATTCAATGTCAGGGAATAGTACATCCCTGGCTTTACTTCCTTGAAAAGGCCCGATAATACCCATAGATTCAAGCTGATCAACAATTCTACCTGCACGATTGTAACCTAATTTTAATTTTCGTTGTAAAAGACTGGCTGATCCTTGCTGATTCATTATCACTATTCTTGCAGAATCAACGAACATTGCATCCATTTCGTTCATATCTATTTCGCCTTTACTTTCGCTTCCTTCTGGAACATATTCGGGTAATATCAGTGCGTCAGGGTAGGCCCTTTGGTCACCAATAAAAGAACAAATTTCTTCGACTTCTGGTGTGTCAACAAATCCGCACTGAAGCCGAATCATTTCTGATCCTGTTGAGATAAGCATGTCCCCTCGACCAATTAATTGGTCAGCACCGGAGCCGTCCAGAATGGTTCTAGAATCAATTTTGGACAATACTCTAAATGCAATTCTTGCAGGAAAGTTTGCCTTAATCATACCCGTGATAACATTTACCGAGGGTCGCTGTGTGGCTACAATGAGATGAATCCCAATAGCTCTTGCAAGCTGAGCAATACGTGCAATAGGGTGTTCTATTTCTTTTCCAGCGGTCATGATGAGGTCGGCAAACTCATCAATAAGAACAACAATGTAAGGGAGGTATTTATGGCCTTTTTCTGGATTGAGTTTGCGTTTTACAAACTTCTCGTTGTATTCCTTAATGGTTCTTACCTGTGCTTCTTTTAATAGTTCATAACGGTCATCCATTTCAATACACAGCGAATTTAATGTGTTTACAACTTTGGACGTATCTGTAATAATGGCATCCTCTTCACCCGGTAATTTGGCTAAGAAATGGCGTTCAATTTTATTATATAAGGTGAGTTCAACTTTTTTAGGATCGACAAGAACAAATTTAATTTGAGAAGGGTGCTTCTTGTATAGAATCGAAACTAAAATGGCATTTAAACCTACTGATTTACCTTGACCTGTTGCTCCAGCCACAAGAAGGTGAGGCAATTTAGTCAAATCAAAAACATAGGTTTCGTTTGTTATGGTTTTACCCATAACTACCGATAATTGTCCATCGTGATTTTGAAATTTCTCTGATGCGATTAAAGAACGCATACTTACCATGTCTGGACTTGAATTTGGGACCTCAATACCGATGGTTCCCTTTCCAGGAATTGGCGCAATAATTCTAATTCCAAGCGCACTTAGACTCAAAGCGATATCATCTTCGAGGTTTTTAATTTTTGATATCCTCACACCAGGGGCTGGAACTATTTCATATAATGTCACAGTTGGACCAACGGTGGCTTTGATTTTAGAGATGTCAATTTTATAATTAGATAGGGTCTCAATAATTTTATCCTTATTGCTCTCAAGCTCTTCTTTGTTTACAGAAACTCCTCCTGAACCATATTCTTTAAGTAATTCAACAGATGGGAGTAAATAGCCTTCAAGATCCGCTTTTGGATCATACTCTCCATGTTCTTCTACCAGTTGATCTGCAAGATTCTTCTCACCTATTTCATCAACATTTACGGTCTCTTCCTCTTCAGGTATTTCTATTTCAAATTCATCTTTTTCTTCAGTCTTTTCTTCCAATTCGTCAATTAATTCAGACTTGTTTTCATTATCTAGCTCATGAGGAATAGGCTCTTCACCAGAAAAGTTTACCGTTTTGGAAATGATATCTTCTTGTATTTCTTCCTCTTTGATTGGGTTAATGACATGCATGTTTTCATCATTTGAGCCAATCTCTTCAGGAATTTCCTCTTCTTTATCTTTTTTCGGAAATAAATAATTAAATAATGCCGAGTAATCAGGATTGAATAGAAGCGTGGTAATGATATACAATAACACCAGGATTAAGGTTAACGTTCCAATTTCTCCCAATATTTGTGTCATCCACTGGTTGATATGGAATCCAAAACTGCCTCCTATAAAATTGATATTGTCAGAGAAATAGGCCAGAAAAACGGAGCCCCACAACATGTAAAGAATGGTTATGGTGAAAGTCTTGCCCAAAGGAAGCAAAGCCTTGTCGTATAAAACTTTTACTCCAGTAAGAAAAAGTAAAAAACAGATGCCAAATGAAGTGATTCCAAAAAGATCATAAATGAGATAGTGGGACATCCAAGCACCAAATTTACCGAGCCAATTGTGAATTTCTATTTGATCGCCTCCAAACACAAAATCGAAAAAAGAAACATTAATTAATTTGTCTTGATCTAATTGCCAAGTCAACAAGTATGAAAAAGAGGCAATGGCCAAAAAAAATGAAAATAAAATAAAAAAAGAGCCGAAAACAGTGGCTATTTTCTGAGTATCAATTTTATCCAACCAAGCTTTTCCTTTCTTTCCCTTTTTTAAGGACTTTGTTTCACCCTTCTTTTTTTTAGAGGGGCTTTTCTTGTCTTGATTAACCGGTATAAATTCGTTCTCTTCCATTCAGCTTGAATATCTTACGAATATAAGTTTAAGATAGGAAGGATTTGGAGATCGCCAAACCATCTTTAAACACTGCTATGTTAGTTATAAATTGAGTCTGTAAAATTGACTAGTTATCTGAATTTACTTTATCCATAAATTCGTCCATAGTTACAATTTCATAATCTTCAGGAATCATAAACATTGAGAGTGGTGGGTCGTACGATCGGTAAGATTCTAAGATATATCTGTAGAGGCCGTCATCATTGACGATATAATATAGAGTTGGAATGCCTGAAAGACCTGAAAAGATATTGAGATACCTTGATGGGATGGTTTTTGAGTAAAAACAAATTAATTCATTCGCTAGCAACGGATGATTCATTATCGTTTTTTTACTTTTCAATCCTCCAATTTTTTTTATGCCACATTTCCTTTTGAATGCATAAAGACTGTCATTGTTCATGCTTTGTTCGTCATTCATTCGTATAGCAAATCCTTTATCCTCAATTTCTAATAGGAGAATTGATTTTTCCCGAGTCATGTGTTTTAAACATTCTTGATATCCATTTTGCGAATCAAAATTGACAATTTTTAAAAGAGAATCTTTGGCGTATATAATCACCTTGTTTTCACTGTTTTCATCATCTGATGATAGCGGGTTCATACTTGCGTCCACCTTGGTTATTTTATAAATAAGCTCTCCCGAGAATGAATTGGTTTTTTGACCAATCGTATTTTGACAGAACAAACTCAACAAAAGGAATACCAAAAAGTATTTTTGTATCATACCATGAAAGTAATCATCAAAAATAAAGTAACCGTAAATTTCAGTGATTTTTATCAATTTGAAATTATTCGATGGCAAGCATACTTCGAATCGTTTTTGTTTTAAGGATTTTTAGTAGTTTCGTTTCTGTAAAAAGTATAACTCGAAAAAGAGATGAATCTCCATGTTGATAATGAAGTTGGATTACTGAAAACAGTAATATTAGGGATCGCAAATGATTTTGGAGGCACACCGTTGGCAAGTGAATGCTATGACCCTAAATCGCTTGAAAGTGTACGGAATGGAAACTATCCTATAGAGGAAGATTTGATCGGTGAAATGGAGCACTTTTGTGAAGTTTTGAAAAAACACGGTGTTGAAGTACTTCGTCCAGGTAACATCTTAGACCTCAATCAAATTTATGCTAGAGATATCGCTTTTGTTATTGAGGATAAACTTTTGATTCCTAACATCATTGAAGACCGTTCACGCGAGCTCGAAGCTGTTCAAATTATATTTGGAGACATCGGTCAAAATCAGATATTAAAGATGCCTGATTCGGCACGAATAGAGGGAGGAGATGTTATCTTGAAAGATGACTATATATTTATTGGATATTCTAAAGAAGAAGATTTTAACCAATATAAAGTGGCTAGAACAAACATAAAAGGTGTTGATTTTATCAGAAAACACTTTCCGAATAAAAAAATAATCAACTACGAATTAAAGAAATCAGATGAGGACCCAAGGAATAGTGCTTTGCACTTGGATTGCTGTTTTCAGCCAGTAGGTCGAAATGGAGCGATCATTTGTCCCGAAGGTTTTAAAGACAAGAAGGATGTTGATGATCTTAAGGACATGTTTGACCCCCATGAGATTATCTTGATTGATGAAAATGAAATGTATAATATGAATTCAAATATTTTTTCAATTTCGGAAAACGTTATTGTTTCACAGCCAGAATTTGTTTCCTTAAATGATCAGTTGAGATCAAGGGGTTACACTGTTGAAGAAGTCTCCTATGGTGAGGTCTCTAAGATGGGCGGATTATTTAGATGTTCAACAATGCCATTAAAACGAATATGAAACAATTGACTTCTCACATTCTCATGATTGAACCCGTTGCTTTTCGATACAATGAAGAGACAGCCGAAAACAATTATTATCAAAAGCATTTGGATACCTTTTCTGCTGAAGAGGTTCAAATGAAAGCATTAAAAGAATTTAACGGGTTTGTTACTAAGCTCGAACAAAATGGTGTGCATGTTCACGTTGTGCAGGATACAATAAGTCCAGATACTCCAGATTCCATTTTCCCTAATAACTGGGTTTCGTTTCATCAAGATGGCAGAGTTGCACTATATCCTATGTGTGCTGAAAACAGAAGAAGTGAGAGGCGTCCAGACATATTAGATAAATTAAAAGACCGTGGATTTAATATTTCTTCAATTGTTGATTTTTCAGTTTACGAAGCCGAAGATTTATTTTTAGAGGGTACAGGCAGTATGATTTTAGATCGTCAGAATAAAATATGTTATGCGGCACTTTCTATAAGAACGGATGAGGGTATCGCTCAACAATTCTGTTCTGAATTTGATTATAAGCTCGTTGCATTTACAGCAAATCAAACACATAATGGAGAGAGGTTACCGATTTATCATACAAATGTAATGATGTGTGTAGCAGACGAATATGTCATAGTTTGTTTGGATACAATCGATGATAAAAACGAACGAAAAATGTTGGAACAAACCATTTTGAATTCAGGAAAGGAAATCATAGAAATCACAGAAGAACAAAAAGGCAGGTTTGCAGGAAACATGCTACAGATTCAGGGTAATGAGGCCTATTTGGTTATGTCATCTTCAGCCTACAATAGCCTCAGCGAATTACAGATTGAGAGGATTCAATCATTTAATCCGATTCTTCATAACGATATAAATACAATAGAAGCTTGTGGTGGAGGAAGTGCACGCTGTATGATGGCGGAAATATTTTTACCGTTTAACTCTTAAGGAGTAACTACGATATTGGTGTGGGATACCGATGAGCCAGCAGTACATTTTACGATATAACTTCCCGGAGAAAAATGATGCGGAACTTCTATGTGTTTTATGTGATTGTAATCAACATCATATACAATTCTACCATTTAAACTGAGTATTTGAATATTGACTTTAACATCTTTAAGTGATCCAATATTTACATGAAATATTGAATGAGATGGATTTGGATAAATGTTTGGTTTTCCAGCATTAATTGGTCCAGCAGATTCAGTGAGATCCAGGGTTCCATTGTCAAAATTCCAGTTTGCTTTATTTGCACAATACACGTTTTGACCATTTTCAAGCTCAAGTTCAAAAACAATTTCATTGTTTGTATTGACTTCAGTGATAACACCACCTCTATTTATAACCTGATTGTTCCCGAAATTAATTAAGGTGTTTCCATTTTCTAGACGTTGTACACTTCCAATAGATGGAGTAAATAAACTGTCTGGATGCACATAATCCCAAAGTTTAGTTGCTGTAAAGTTAGATAAGTCCAGTTCATATTCTACAGCTCTTGAGCGTTTGATTCCGCCGGTAAATAGGTCACTTAGATTTCCATTATCGTACAATAAGTACTTGTTACTACCCAAGCTTTTGATGCAATGCTGCTTGGAAAAGGGGTAATCGTTAGTGAAAATAAAATCACTTTGCTCTCCGCCAAAGCGCCAAATTATTTCACCAGTTACTCTGTTGATTTTTGTTATTTCAGAAATGGTTCTATTGGAGATAAGAAAATTTCCATCCTCGTCAATTTCAATGGCATTACAGTGCAAGAAGTCAAAAGTATTGTTACCAAGTGAGTTTAAAATTCCTGGATAATTCGAAAGATAAAAATGATCGAAGCTTGACCATTCGAATAATACATTATGGTCGTTGTCCAATTCCTGAATAGTCAATCCCGTAATGTTTTGATCCAGGCTTCCATTGGGTACTATGGTGTCCGTGGCATAGGGTCTTATGTCATAAGCGAAAAGGATATAGTTCCCAGAATTTAAAGCTAAAAAATCATGGTTGTCCGCAATAAATCCATTTTGACAATAGATACTATCTACAATGTTTTCGAGAGAATCCATAACAAACCAGCCTTTGGATTGTCTATCGAAAAATGTGATTTTGTTATTTTTATTTACCTGCCAGCCCCAGCCTTTAAGTCCAAAGTCTTCACTGTAAATTAATGCACCTGTGGAATCTACAACATTAACAGGTTTACTTGGTGGGCCTCCAACATGAAAAAATAAATTACCTGGATAAGGGTTGTTATATATATTTACATTATAATTCGGTTGTGCGAAACCAAACAAAGAGAACATGCAAAATAAGGCAAACACAAACCTGTTAGATATCGAATTCAAATTAAATCTATTGATCTATTTCTAAAATTAAGACAAAATAGTGTAATGTGTATATTGAGTGAAGGTAATTTGTAAATTAAACGTCTAATAAAGAAAAACTTAACTATAGATGATTCAGATAAAAAGCATTTTTCAAAGATTATTATTTATTTTTCTAACAACATTATTTTATTCCGAAAATCTATCAGCACAAATAGAAGGAGCAAATTTATTCTCCATCGATCAGGTGGTTAATATAGAGCTTGATTTCCCCCAGAGTGACTTTTGGTCTCAGCTTGAGGATAATTACACCAACATGGATGTAAATGGATCCATTTATATACCGGCTAACTTGACCCTCACGGATGTTACAGGTACTTATACTTTTGATAGCGTAGGGGTTCGTCTGAAAGGGAATTCCAGCTACGGTCACCCAGGAGATAAAAAATCCTTTAAGATTGATTTCAACAAGTATATTTCAGGTCAGAATTATGATGGAATTAAAAAGTTGAATTTTAGTAATGGATTTAAAGATCCAACATTTATGAGAGAGAAAATATTTTTTGATATATCTCGAGAGCATGGCGTTCCTTGTCCAAGAGCGAATTTTTCGACAGTGACATATAATGGTGAACCATGGGGGTTTTATACAATGGTAGAACAAATAGATGATCAGTTTTTAGATTGGAGAATGCTTGATGATAATGGAAACTTGTTCAAGGCCGGTTCAAATTTTGGAGGCGGCGATGGTGAAGCTAGCTTGGAGTATTTGGGCAATGCACAAAGTGCTTATGAATCGTCTTATGAACTAAAGTCTAATGAAAATGCAAATGATTGGACTGATTTGATTGAATTCACTGATTTTATTAATAATACAAGTGCTAGTGAATTTGAAACGGGTTTAAATGACATTTTAGATCTTGGTCCATTCTTGAGCTCTGCCGCCTTGGACAATCTATTTGGCAATTTGGATAGCTACACACAATCAGCAAGAAACTACTATTTATATCACAATTTAGGAATGGATAAATGGCAGTGGATTAAATGGGACGGCAATGAGGCATTTGGAAGCTACGGTTTTATGGGCCCATTAAATCCATCAAATTTGGATATCTATTATTATGCTTCAAATCGACCATTATTAGAAAGAGTTTATGCAAGTCAGATCCTAAAGGATCAGTATACATCTGAAGTGTGCCTTTTGATAAATACTATTTTTAATCCTGATTATCTAAATCCAATGATCGATGATCTAAAAGAACTCATTAAAAATGATGTATATGTGGACAATAATAAGATGTTTTCAAATACTGATTTTGACACCAATATCGAATCCGATTTGTCAGAAGGGGGAGGAGGGCCGGGTCCTGGTGGATCTATTGAAGGATTGAAATCTTTTATTCAAGAGAGATACAATTACCTTTTAACAGCGATTGATTGTGAGCCCTTCGCCGGTATAACAGCCGAAGAAATAAATGATATTTCAATCTATCCGAATCCCAGTGATTCGAAGATTTTGATTGAAGGCATTAAAACTTATCCAGCTACTATAAAAATAAAAGCTTTAAATGGTGTATTAATACATGCTGAGCTCATATACAATACAGCCCAATATGTTGACATTTCTCATTTATCACCTAATCTTTACTTTTTAGAATTAGAAAGCCAAGTTATTAAGCTGATTAAAAAATAAACTGACTCAAGCTCGACCAGCATTTGCTACTGAATTGTTAGCTTCAGTATCTTATTTCCATCTAGGTGGAAAATATTTATGAAATAAACCCCATCTGTCAAGAATTGGACCTCAAAGGAGATTATGGTTCCCGAATAAACCTGAATCAATCTGCCATTATAATCCATAAGCTCAATCTTTTCAATCTGTTTAAGCTGATTTAAACCTCTAATATAAACTTCATCACTTGATGGGTTCGGATAAAGAGTTATTTCCTCAGAGATTATATCCTCATCAATATCCAAGACGCTTAATACAACACATTCACTTGTGTCAGTGCAGTTGTTTTGGGTTATCGCAACAGCGAGGTTGTATGAGCATGCCCCTTGACACTGAAAAGTTTGATTTATTTCACCTTGTAATTCACTGTATGAATCATTGCAGTCCAGCCATTGATAGGAAGCATTCGAAACTTCTGCTTGTGCTGTTCCAGGTCCTAGTTGAAGGACATTGCTATTAACGGTGTTGATTGTTAAATCCAGTGTAATTGTGCTATCACACCCATTTACATTTTGGAGTACATATATTGCTGAATTGTTACTAGTCGTATAGGTAATACCATCAATCCATGTATAAGAATCACAAGCGTCTTGAACATCACTAACATGATCTGGATTGAGTATGGTTAAATCAAGTGTCACTACACTGTCACATCCTTGAGATGCCTGAAGTGTATATGTGGCATTATTGGTACTTGAGGCATATGTTACTCCATCAATCCAGGTGTACGATTCACAAGCAGTTTGTACATCTGTTCCCGTAATCGAATTCGCAATGGTGAGATCAAGATTAACTAATGAGTCACATCCATTAGCCGCTCCTCCAACAATATTAAAGCTTGCCGTATTATTACTTGTTGTATATGTTATTCCATCAATCCAGGTATAAGAATTACATGCGGATTGAATTTCAGTTCCAACACTCGAACTATTTACAACTAAATTTAGCGTAATGGTGCTATCGCAGCCTTGCGTATTTTGGATAGTATAAGTCGCAGTACTGTTATTGGTTGTATAAGTATTGCCATCAATCCAGGTATAAGGACCGCATGAGCTTTGAACATCCGTACTAAAGGTAGGGCTATTGATGGTTAAATTGAGTGTTATGGTACTGTCGCATCCTTGAGTATTTGGAATGGTGTATGTAGATGAACTATTACTTGAAGTATAAGTGTTCCCATCTATCCATGTGAAAGGGCCACATGAATTTTGGGCATCTGTACTAAAGCTTGAATTATTGATATTAAGATTAAGTGTAATGATACTGTCGCAACCTTGCACATTTTGTATAGTATAGGTAGCACTATTATTGCTAGCGGTATATGTATTTCCATCAATCCAGGTATATGAATCACAAGCTGATTGAACATCGGTCCCAAAGCTTGGGCTGTAAATGGTTAAATCCAGTGTCACTATGCTGTCACATCCATTCGCACCTTGTAAAATATACGTTGCATTGCCATTATTTGAACTGTAAGTATTTCCATCTATCCA